>NZ_JALPKN010000112.1 GCF_023630195.1 Actinotalea sp. C106
CGGACCAGCCACGTCGCGCCACCCGCCCGAGCCGCTCCTCCCGTGCCCGACGCAGCGCGGCCGAGCGGCAACGGCGCGACGTCAAGGCCCTGCGCCGTCGACCACCCCGCTCCGGGGGCGAGTAGCCGGCCCTCCGGGGGCGAGCAGCCGGTCCGCCCGGCTACGCCAGAAGGTCGGTCGGCCCCCCGAGGACCAACGCCTGCGGGTCCCCGACCTCCAGGCGACGCAGCCCCAGGCGCCGGTAGAAGGCCTGGGCCGAGGTGTTCGTGGGCGAGACCCCCAGGTGGAACCCGGTCGCTCCGCCCTCACGGACCGCACCGAGGAAGGTGGCCACGAGGCGGCGCCCGAGCCCACGGCCCTGATGACCAGGCAGCAGGTCGACGTGCAGGTGCGCCGGGTAGGCGGCGAGCTCGGCGTGCACCGTGCGCTCAGGGTGATGAAGGGTGTCGACGAGGCGCTCCTCGCGGGTGCGGGGCGCCGTCGGCAGCGGGTACCGGGATGCGACCTGCGGCAGCCAGCGACGGCGGTGCTCGAGAGCCCACCGCGCCGTGTCAGCCGTGCCGAGCACGTAGCCGACCACGGCCCCGGTGCCGTCCTCCTCGACGACGAAGGCGAGGTCCGGCTCGAGCTCGAGGTAGGGCCCGGCGTACACGTCGGGCATGAGGTCGTCGGTCGCGAAGAGGCCGCGGGCGTCCCCACCGTCCTCGGCCGTCCGGACGCACACCGCGTAGACCGCGGCGCGGTCAGCCGGCCGGTACGGCCTGATGCTCACCATGGTGCTCCTGTCGCGGGGGTCCGTCCTCAGCGTCCGCCTCGGGCTCGCCAGGCCCGTCGGGCTCGCCAGGGCCCTCCGGCCCCTCGGGCTCGACCGCGTCGCGGGCGTGGTCGCGCACCACACGCAACCACAGCACGAGGGCGAACCCGCCGAAGATCCACCACTGCACGGCGTAGGCCAGGTTCTGCAGGTCGAGACCGGCACCACCGACCGTGGGCGGGGGCAGCAGGACCGGCACCGCGTCGGTCGGCGGGTCGGTCTCGGCGAGCACCAGGTACCCCGAGTAGGTGGGGCCCGACCAGCGGTTCACGAGCTCGGCAGGGGCCACGGCGTCGATCTGGCCGGCCGGAAGGTCGGTCTCCCCCCGGGACTCCCCCGCCTGGAGGTAGCCGACCACCTGCACGTCACCCGTCGGGGCCGGGAACTGCTCGGCCTCCTCCGGCTCGGCGACCCAACCCCGCACCACCGGCAGCACCGGCGCCGATCCCCCGACCCCCGTCACCCGGAAGGGGGTGAGGAGGAGGTATCCGGTCCGCCCGTCGACCGAGCGCCCTGCGACGAGCAGCTCGTCGTCCTCGAACCTGCCAGTGACCTCGGCCTTGGTCCCGACGAGCTCGCCGCGGAAGCCGGCCCCGGGGTCGATCAGCTCGGCCAGCGGGATCGGGGGGGCGGCCACCTGCTCGGCGGCCAGCTCCTCGGCCGAGCCCGCACCGCGGATCTCCGCGCGGTCGAGCTGCCACACGCCCAGCCGCACGCACACCGCGGCGGCGCCGATCAGGAGGACGAGGAGGACGAGCATCCGGGTGGAGAGCGCCGTGCGCAGGTAGGGCGGCGCGACGGGCTGCACCGGGGAGTCCACCGCTCCACGGTACCCGGAGCGCACCGCCCCCCTCCCCCCGCTCTCCCGGTTCACGCGGTGTTCTCGTCAGCACCTCCTGCGCCCACGGCCGTCCTGTGGTGCCATGGCACCCACGGGGCACGTCGGTGCGGCCCAAACGTCCCATGTCTGGGACGGGCGGTGGTGCAGGCTGGTCCTGGCACAGCAGCAGAGCAGAGCGTCGCGCACAGCGCAGCGGTAGCCCCCGCTGCCCGGTATCAGGAGGCACGCATGACCTCGATCCTCGACCGTCCCTCGACCTGGACCACCCGTGAGGTGGAACCGCTCGACGCAGGGACCCTCGCCCGCGTCGACGCCTGGTGGCGCGCGGCCAACTACCTCTCGGTGGGGCAGATCTACCTGCTCGACAACCCGCTGCTCGCCGAGCCGCTGCACCGCGACCACGTCAAGCCGCGCCTGCTCGGCCACTGGGGCACGACCCCGGGCCTCAACTTCCTCTACGCCCACCTCAACCGGGCGATCCAGGAGCGCAGCCAGTCGGCCCTGTACGTCACGGGGCCGGGGCACGGCGGTCCGGGCCTCGTCGCGAACGCCTACCTCGAGGGCACGTACTCCGAGGTCTACACGGACATCACCACCGACACCGAGGGCATGCGCAAGCTCTTCCGCCAGTTCTCCTTCCCCGGCGGGATCCCGAGCCACGTCGCCCCCGAGACCCCGGGCTCGATCCACGAGGGCGGCGAGCTCGGCTACGCGCTGTCCCACGCCTACGGCGCGGCCTTCGACAACCCGGACCTGCTCGTCGCGGCGGTCGTGGGCGACGGCGAGGCCGAGACCGGCCCGCTTGCCACCAGCTGGCACTCGAACAAGTTCGTCGACCCGGTGGCCGACGGCGTGGTCCTGCCGATCCTGCACCTCAACGGCTACAAGATCGCCAACCCGACCGTCCTGGCCCGCATCCCCGAGTCCGAGCTCCTCGAGCTCATGCGCGGCTACGGCCACACCCCGTACGTGGTCTCGGGCGGCTTCGACGGCGAGGACCCGACGACGGTCCACCAGCGCATGGCCGAGGTGCTCGACCAGGCCCTCAACCAGATCAGCGAGATCAAGGCCGCGGCCCGCGCCGGGACGCTCACCGAGCGACCCCGCTGGCCCATGATCATCCTGCGCACCCCCAAGGGCTGGACCTGCCCGCCGGTGATCGACGGCAAGCAGGTCGAAGACTCGTGGCGTTCGCACCAGGTGCCCCTCGCGAGCGCCCGGGACACCGACGCCCACCTGCAGGTCCTCGACGGGTGGCTGCGGTCCTACCGGCCCGAGGAGCTCTTCGACGCGACGGGCGCCCTCGTCGCGGACGTCGCCTCCCTGGCCCCGGACGGGGACCTGAGGATGAGCGCGACCCCGCACGCCAACGGCGGTCTGCTGCTGCGTGACCTGAGGCTGCCCGACTTCCGCGACTTCGCCGTCGACGTCGACGTCCCGGGCGGCACGATCGCCGAGGCGACCAAGGTGCTCGGGCAGTGGCTCGCGGCCGTGGTCGAGGCCAACCCCGAGAACTTCCGGCTCTTCGGCCCCGACGAGACCGCGTCCAACCGCCTCCAGGCCGTCTTCGACGTGACCGACAAGGCCTGGGCCGCCGAGATCATCCCCGCGGACGACAACCTCGCCCGCGCGGGACGCGTCATGGAGATGCTGTCGGAGCACCAGTGCCAGGGCTGGCTCGAGGGCTACCTGCTGACCGGCCGCCACGGCGTCTTCAGCTGCTACGAGGCCTTCATCCACATCATCGACTCGATGGTCAACCAGCACGCCAAGTGGCTCAAGGTCACCCAGGAGATCCCCTGGCGCCAGCCGTTGGCCTCGCTCAACTACCTGCTGACCTCGCACGTGTGGCGCCAGGACCACAACGGCTTCTCCCACCAGGACCCCGGCTTCATCGACCACGTGGTCAACAAGAAGGCCGAGATCGTCCGGGTCTACCTGCCGCCGGACGCCAACACCCTCCTGTCGACCTACGACCACGTGCTGCGCAGCCGGGACTACATCAACGTCGTCGTCGCGGGCAAGCAGCCGGCCCCGACCTTCCTGTCGATGGACGACGCCATCGCGCACTGCGCCCGCGGCCTGGGCATCTGGGAGTGGGCCGGGACCGAGGATCGGGGCGACTCCCCCGACGTCGTGCTGGGCTGCGCGGGGGACGTCCCCACCCTGGAGACCCTCGCGGCCGCCGACCTGCTCCGCACCCACCTGCCCGACCTCAAGGTCCGCGTGGTCAACGTCGTGGACCTCATGCGGCTGCAGGACGAGCGCGAGCACCCGCACGGCCTGTCCGACCGCGACTTCGACACCCTGTTCACGCGGGACAAGCCGGTCATCTTCGCCTACCACGGCTACCCGTGGCTCATCCACCGCCTGACCTACCGCCGGGCCGGGCACAGCAACATCCACGTGCGCGGCTACAAGGAGGAGGGCACCACCACCACGCCCTTCGACATGGTCATGCTCAACGACCTCGACCGGTTCCACCTGGTCATCGACGTGATCGATCAGGTCCCCGGCCTGGGTACCCGTGCGGCTGGACTACGCCAGGAGATGGTCGACGCGCGGCTCCGGGCCCGGGACTACACCCGCGAGCACGGCGAGGACATCCCCGAGGTGCGTGACTGGGTGTGGCCCGACGTAGGGGAGACTGGGCGTGCGGACGGTGGACCGGCCCGCGACCAGGTCACCGCGACCGGCGGGGACAACGAGTAGGCCGTCCACGTCCCAGCCCCGCGACCGCACGACGACTGGACAGCACGTGGCACGCAGCATCTACATCACCTCGGCCGAGGGCGACACCGGCAAGTCGACCGTCGCCCTCGGCGTCCTGGACCTCCTGACCCGCAGCGTCCAGCGGGTCGGGGTGTTCCGGCCCGTGGCCCGCTCGACCGACCAGCCTGACTACGTGCTCGAGCTCCTGCTCGCCCACGACGGCGTCGAGCTGGAGTACGACGAGTGCGTCGGGGTGACGTACGAGGACCTGCACGCCGACCCCGAGGCGGCGCTGTCGAAGATCGTCTCCCGGTACCACGAGGTCGAGCGGCGCTGCGACGTCGTCGTCATCGTCGGCACCGACTACACGGACGTGGCCGGGCCGACCGAGCTGGCCTACAACGCCCGCATCGCGGTCAACCTGGGCGCCCCCGTCCTGCTGGTGGTCCGGGGGGCCGAGCGGCGACCCGAGGAGATCCGCCAGGTCGTCGACGTCTGCGTCGGCGAGCTGCGCACCCACCACGCCCAGGTGGTCGGGGTGGTCGCCAACCGCTGCGCCCCCGAGGGGCTCGTCCAGGTCCGCAAGGCCCTGGGCACCGAGCTCCCGGCCTGGGCCCTGCCCGAGGACCAGCTGCTCAGCGCCCCGACCGTCGGGGCCCTCATGGAGGCGGTCGGCGGGACGCTGGCCGCCGGGGACGAGGAGCTGCTCTCCCGCGAGGCCCTCGACCTGCTGGTGGGCGCGATGTCCATCGAGCACCTCCTCGAGAAGCTCACCGACGGCGCGGTCATCATGACCCCCGGGGACCGTTCGGACATCCTCCTGGGCCTGCTCACGGCCCACGCGGCCGACGGCTTCCCCTCCCTGGCCGGCATCATCCTCAACGGCGGCTTCTACCCGCCTGCCGTGGTCGCTCGGCTGGTCAACGGCCTGGGCCAGCGCCTGCCGATCATCCGGACCGACCTGGGGACCTTCCGGACCGCGAGCGCCGCGGCCGCGACCCGCGGGCGTCTCACGGCCGACTCCCAGCGCAAGGTCGACACCGCCCTGGCCCTGTTCGAGAAGCACGTCGACGCGCCCACCCTGCTGGCGAGCCTGGACGTCAGCCGTCCGACGGTCGTGACCCCGCTCATGTTCGAGTACACGCTGCTCGACCGGGCCCGCGCCGACCGCAAGCACATCGTGCTGCCCGAGGGGAACGACGACCGCATCCTGCGGGCGGCGAGCACCCTGCTGCAGCGTGAGGTCGCCGACCTCACCATCCTGGGCTCCGAGGGCTCGATCCGGGCCCGGGCCACCGAGCTGGGTCTGGACATCACCGCCGCGACCGTGATCGACCCCCGCGACGGCGAGCTCCACGACCGGTTCGCCCACGAGTACACCGAGCTGCGCAAGCACAAGGGCATGACGGTGGACCGTGCCCGGGAGATCGTCGGCTCGGTCTCCTACTTCGGCACCCTCATGGTCCAGCTCGGCCTGGCCGACGGCATGGTCTCGGGGGCGGTCCACACGACCGCGCACACGATCAAGCCGGCCTTCGAGATCATCAAGACCGTCCCCGACGTCTCGGTGGTCTCGAGCGTCTTCCTCATGTGCCTCGAGGACCGCGTCCTGGTCTACGGCGACGCGGCCGTCAACCCCGACCCGACCGCCGAGCAGCTCGCCGACATCGCGATCTCCTCCGCGGCGACCGCGGCCCAGTTCGGCATCGAGCCCCGGATCGCGATGCTGTCGTACTCGACAGGAGAGTCCGGGACGGGACCGGACGTCGAGAAGGTCCGCGCGGCGACCGCCCTGGTGCGCGAGCGGCGCCCGGACCTCGACGTCGAGGGGCCGATCCAGTACGACGCCGCCGTCGACGCCTCGGTGGCCAAGACGAAGATGCCCGACTCCACGGTGGCCGGCCGCGCGACCGTGTTCATCTTCCCGGACCTCAACACCGGCAACAACACCTACAAGGCCGTCCAGCGCTCGGCCGGGGCCGTCGCGATCGGCCCGGTCCTGCAGGGCCTGCGCAAGCCTGTCAACGACCTCTCGCGCGGGGCCCTCGTCGGCGACATCGTCAACACCGTCGCGATCACGGCGATCCAGGCCCAGGGCCTGAGCCGCACCTCCTGAGCCGCAGGTCACGTAGCCTCGTCCCACCTCCCGCACCACCCGCAGCAGCAAGGAGCACGCAGTGAGCGAGCACGTCCTGGTCGTCAACTCGGGGTCGTCCTCGATCAAGTACCAGCTGGTCGACGTCGGCACCGGGGAGTCCGTGGCTGGCGGCCTGGTGGAGCGCATCGGTGAGGGGGGCGACGGCACGCTGCGCCACGAAGGTCCGTCCGGGCGGACGGACCGCACCCAGCCGGTCCCCGACCACGACGCCGGGGTCCGTGCCGTGCTCGACCTCTTCGCCGAGGTCGGGCCCTCGCTGACCGAGGTCGGCCTGGTGGCCGTGGGTCACCGCGTGGTGCAGGGCGGGGACCGGTTCACCGAGCCCGTGCTGGTCGACGACGCGGTCGAGGCGGCGATCGAGGAGCTGTCCCCCTTGGCCCCGCTGCACAACCCGCCCAACCTGGCCGGGATCCGCGCCGCCAGGCATGCCTTCCCCGAGCTGCCGCACGTCGCCGTCTTCGACACGGCCTTCCACCACACCCTGCCCGCGGCCGCGCGCACCTACGCGATCGACCGCGACGTCGCCCGCGAGCACGGCATCCGCCGCTACGGGTTCCACGGCACCTCCCACGCCTACGTCTCACGGCGCACCGCGGAGCTGCTGGGCAAGAAGCCCGACGAGGTCAACCTCATCGTCGCGCACCTGGGCAACGGCGCCTCGATCACTGCGGTGCGTGGTGGCGAGTCGGTCGAGACCTCGATGGGCCTCACCCCCCTCGAGGGCCTGGTCATGGGCACCCGCTCGGGGGACGTCGACCCGGCCGTCATCTTCCACCTGCAGCGCGTCGCGGGCATGAGCACCGACGAGATCGACACCCTGCTCAACCGCCGGTCCGGCATGATCGGCATGGCCGGGGTCAACGACATGCGCGACGTGCACGACGCCGTCGCGGCCGGGGACGCCGACGCCCGGCTCGCCCTGGACGTCTACTGCCACCGCCTCAAGCACTACGTGGGCGCGTACTACGCCCAGCTCGGCCACGTGGACGCCGTGGTCTTCACCGCCGGCGTCGGCGAGAACGACGACATCGTCCGCGAGCTGGCCCTCACCGGCCTGGAGCGGCTGGGCATCGTGGTCGACGCGGAACGCAACGCGGGGCGCAAGAAGACCGAGACCGTCATCTCCCCCGACGGGGCCGAGGTGACCGTCCTGGTGGTCCCCACCAACGAGGAGCTCGAGATCGCGCAGCAGGCCGTCGCCCTGGTGGGGTGAGCCCGCGCGCCCCTCAGTGCACCCGCCGGCTCGGCCGCGAGCCTTCACATCGGCCCGGTTCCTGCCGATGATCGGAGTATGAGCCACGCCGAGGGATCGCCGGGCGCTGTGCCCCCGCGGCCCGGGGCGGACGTGCTCGACCTCGACCTGCCCGCGCTGGTGGCCCTGGTCGAGACCCGGTCGAACTCGCACCCGACCGCCTGCGTGGAGATCGGCGAGCAGGCGGTGGAGCGCGCGCAGGCCGTCGGCGACCCGCACTCCGAGATGAAGATCCAGTACTTCCTGGGCTTCTCCCGGCACCTCCTGTCCCACGACCACGCCGCCCTCGCCGCCATGGAGCGTGCGCTGGCCCTGGCCGAGGAGCTCGGCGACCGCCACTGGCAGGCGCGGATCCGCGGAGGTCTGGGGGCGGCGCACAGCGGGTTCGGGGACAACGCGAGCGCGATCGAGCTCCTCGAGCAGTCCCTCGCGCTGCGCCGTGAGCTCGGGGACACCTTCGGGATCGCGGCCGCGCTCAACAACCTCGGTGTGACCTTCGAGGAGATGGGCCTCTTCCCTGATCGCGCGCGCGAGCTGCTGACCGAGGCCTTCACGCTCTTCGACGGGCTCGGCAACGACCACGGCCGGTGCGCGAGCCTGACGCACCTGGCTTCCCTCGACACGACCGCGAGCGAGGCCCTGGCCGAGGCGGACCCGGTCGCGGCCACCGGTCTGGCGACCCACGCCCTGCGGACCGCGCGCAAGGCCGTCGGGCACGCCCGAGCCCTCCAGGACAACAACAGGCTGCTCGGCGAGTGCCTCATCCGGCAGGCCCGCGCGCACCTGGCCTGCGAGGAGGTCGACGCCGCGCAGGAGGTGCTGGACGAGGCCGAGTCCCTGACCTCCCTGGTGGACACGACGCACTTCCTCCTCCGCCTCGCCTCGACCCGGGGCCGTCTGCATCGCACCCGCGGCGACCTCCGCGCAGCCATCGAGGAGATCGAGCGCGGTCTCGAGATCAGCAACGGCGTGCTGCGCAGCTTCGAGCGGGTCGAGCTGCTCACCGAGCTCGTCGCGATCCACGAGGAGCGCGGCGCCTACGCCGACGCGCTCGCGGCGCACCGGCAGCTCCTCACCGCGACGCTCCAGCAGCGCCAGGACGCCGCCGAACGCCGCGCCCGCGTGATCAACGCCCAGCTCGACGTCGAGCGCTCCCGGGTCGAGGCCGAGGTCGAGCGCCTCCGCTCGGCCCAGCTCGAGATCGCCAACCGCGAGCTGGCCTACGACGCGACGCACGACTCCCTGACCGGGCTGCTCAACCGACGCGGCTTCGACGCCGCCCTCGCCGCCCGCACCCACCACGACGGCGAGGCCGTGACCGTCCTGGTCGGGGACCTCGATAACTTCAAGGTGGTCAACGACCGCTGGTCCCACGCGATCGGCGACCGCGTCCTGCGCGAGGTCGCGCTCCTCGCGGGGGGCGCCGTCCGGGGCACCGACCAGGTCGCCCGGGTGGGCGGCGAGGAGATCGCGGTCATCCTCGCCGAGGGGTCCACCGAGGTGCGCGCAGTCGGCGAACGCATCCGCTCCGCGGTCGAGGGGTTCGACTGGGGGTCGATCGCCCCCGGCATCACCGTGACGATCAGCATCGGCGCGGCGACACGGCGCCCGGGCGAGAGCCTGCCCACCCTCCTGGACCGGGCCGACCGGCTGCTCTACGCCGCCAAGCAGGCGGGACGCAACCTCGTCCGGACCGACGGGGTGGGCTGAGCCCCGGAGTCCGAGGGCCCCGGGGTCAGGTCTCCCACCGCCCGCGGGCGAGCACCATCAGAGTGCGAGCACCTCGCGGACCTCGGGGTCGACCAGGGCCAGTGCGGCGGCCCTCGCCTGGTCAGCGGTGCGCCCGCCCCGGGCCGCCGCCGCGATCTCGACGCAACGCGCGCGCGTGTGCCGGGCCAGGGCGAAGCGTGCCGCAGGGGCCGCCGCGGGCGACATCGACAGGCTGGTGACC
>NZ_JALPKN010000113.1 GCF_023630195.1 Actinotalea sp. C106
GATGACGGGGAACCAGCGGGCCTCGGCCAGGGGCGGCCACCGCCGCGCCGTCGTCGACCGCACCGTGTCCGCGAGGTCGTGGATGGGCGAGAACTGCTCGGGCCGCACGCCGACGGCGTCGAGCAGCTCGGCGTCGAGCTCGCCGGTGCGGCGGTTCAGCAGCCCGGTCCACGCCGCGGTCGAGGTGCCTGCGGCGTCGACGCCGATGAGCCGGCGGTAGACGTACTCGCCGAGGGACCACCAGCCCGCCGCGGCGGCGAAGGTCTGCGGGGCGGTGCGGGCCAGCCACCGCAGGCGGGGCGCGTGGTAGCTGGTGTGGATCCGGGTGCCTGTCCGCTCGTGCACCGCGGGCTCGTCGAGCTCGGTGCGCAGGTCCCGCACGTCCTGCGCGCACCGGGAGTCGGCGTACGTCAGGCAGGCGGTCAGCGGCCGGACGTCGGCGTCGACCGCGACGAGGGAGGCCGCGAAGGTGTCCATGGCGACGCCGGCGATGCGGGTGCCCAGGGCGCCGTCCTCGGTGACCGCGTCGATGATCTCCACGACCTCGGCCGTGACCTGGTCGGGGTCGATCTGGGAGGTGCCGTCCGGGGCGACGGTGAAGGCGTGGCGCACCTTGTGCTTGAGGCCTGCGACCGGTCGGCCCGTCGCGTCGTAGACCCCGCCCCGGCTCGCCGTCGACCCGACGTCGATCGCCAGCACGAGCGGGTCCTGCGCGTCGCTCAGGGCGACGTCCTCGAGAGGGGTGGTCATCGGTGACGTCCTGTTCGGCCGGGGCGTGGGGCCTTCCCGACCCTAGCCAGGAGTCGAGGGTTCCGCCGTCCGGTGCGGCCGCGTCAGCCGTCGACGTCCGCGGAGATCCAGGACGCGATGTTCGGGTTCTTGGGCGAGAACACCACGCGGAAGGTCTGCGGGGTGCCTGTCTCCTTCTGCGGGAGGGCGATGCGGGTGCGACGCAGGCGTGAAGCTCGTCGTCTGTCCAGCGTCTGCCAGGTGCCGTCGCCGTCACGGCGCTGCAGGCTCACCACGCCGGCGAGGGCGGTGCGGAGCAGGACCGTGGACGCCCCGTCGCGGCTGAGCGAGGTCCTGGCTGCTCGCTGCCGGTCCTTGCGGCTGACGGCACCGACCGGTGCGGCGACGCCCATCGACGGGCTCATGCCCCCCGAGCTCATCGGTACCGATGCGGCCGTGACGGCACGGTCCTCCCGGTCGTCCATGCGCCCCCCACCTCGACGATGCCGTGGTGCGCCGCATCAGCCTCAGTCGCGGCGCCGTGCTTCGAGCCTAGCGCGCGCCGGCTTGGAGGCGGTGGACGCGGGCGTCCAGCTGGGCGAGCACCTCGGTCTCGCTCGACGCGGTCACGACCGCCAGCTCCATCGCCAGCAACCGGGTCACCGTCGCCAGCCCGACCAGGACGTCAGCCTGGTCGGGCTCCTGCCGCAGCGCTCCCTCGAGAGCGACGTCGGCGTCGCATGTCGCCCGGCTCCACGCGGCGACCACGCGCAGACCGGCCTCGACGGCATGGAACTGCGCGGGGTCCACCCACTGCCGGGCGGAGGTCTTGTCCACGAGGCGCACCGGCTCAGGCGATCGAAGCGCGGTAGATCGGCTCGATCGCCGCGTCCAGGGCCTGGTCGAACTCCTCGTCGCTCTGGTCCGCGGACAGCCCGTCCAGCAGTGCGCGGCTGAAGCTCGCGATGAGGCCCGGGTTGCGTGCCAGGCGGGCGTTGGCGTCCTCGCGGGGGTAGCCGCCGGAGAGGGCGACCACGCGTGCGACGTTCGGGTGCGCGATCAGGTCGGCGTAGAAGCCGTCGACGGTGGGGATCGTCAGCTTGAGGGCCACCTTGCGTCCCGTGTAGTCCCCGAGGCGGGAGAGGATCTCGTCCTTCAGGAGGCCCTCGGCCTCGGCCTTGTCGGTCGCGTCGATGCTGACCTCGGGCTCCACGATCGGCACGAGGCCGGCCTCGAGCACCTGGTCCGCGACTTCGAACTGCTGGGCGACCACCCGGGCGATCCCCTCCGGCTGGGCCGCGTGGATCACCGAGCGCTCCTTGGTGCCGAAGACGCCCAGCTCCTTGGCGCGCGCGAGCAGCGTGGCGAGCCCGGGGTTGTCCCGCATCAGCTGGACACCGCCGGCCTGCTCCTCGAGGCCCTTGTCGATCTTCAGGAAGGGGACGATGCCCTTCTCCTCCCACAGGTATGCCGCGGACCCCTTGCCTGCGACCTCGCGGTCGAGGGTGTTCTCGAAGAGGATCGCACCGAGGATGCGCTCGCTGGTGAAGGACGGGCTGGTGATGATGCGGGTGCGGGCCGCGTGGATGAGGTCGAACATCTCGGCCTCCGACGTGTACTGCGACTCGTCGATGCCGTAGGCGCGCAGGGCCTTGGGGGTGCTCCCGCCGCTCTGGTCCAACGCGGCGACGAACCCGCGTCCGGTCTCGAAGCGGGTCGTCTGCTGCGCGTCACTCATCAGGTCTCCAGTGCTGGTCGGGGTGAACACCTAGACTCTAGATGAGAACGCTTCTCAGTCAAGGAGGGTGCATGGCGAGCTGGCGGGTGCCCGTGGTCGCGCTGACCGGTCACCTCGGTGCCGGCAAGACGACGGTGCTCAACCACCTGCTGCTCACGCCCGGGGGGCGGATCGGCGTGGTGGTCAACGACTTTGGGTCCATCAACGTCGACGCCGGCCTCGTCGTGGGGCAGGTGGACGCAGCGGCCTCGATCACCGGCGGCTGCCTGTGCTGTTTGCCCGACGACGGCGGGCTCGACGAGGCGCTCGACCGGCTCACACATCCGCGTCTTCGTCTGGACGTCGTGGTCGTCGAGGCCAGCGGGGTGGCCGAGCCGGCGTCCCTGGCCCGGCTGATCCGCTACAGCAGCGCCGAGCACGTCCGGCCCGGCGGGCTCGTCGACGTGGTCGACGCCGACGCCTACTTCGCCACCGTGGACACGGGATCCGAGCCCCCGGCCCGGTTCGCCAGCGCGAACCTCGTCCTCGTCAACAAGACCGACCTGCTCCCCGCGGCCCAGCGGGACGAGGTGATCACGCGGATCCAGGCCCGCATCCACCGACGGAACCCCGGGGCGCACGTCGTCGTCACGACCCGCGGTCGCCTGGACCCCAGCCTCGTCTTCGACGCCGCCGTCGACCACGACCCCGTCGACGAGCTCCCGCTCGCTGCCCTGGCGCGCGAGCAGCACGGAGACCCCGCCCACCGCCACGCCGATGCCGTCACCGTGCGGGCTGCCGGGCCGGTCGACCCGGGGCGCCTCGTCGACCTCCTCGAGGATCCTCCCCCGGGGGTCTACCGCCTCAAGGGCACCGTTCTCATCGACTCTGGGCGGGCGGTGCGCGGGTGCACGGTCAACCTGGTCGGGCGGCACATCCACCTCGCGTCACACGGGACGACCATCGGTGAGGGCCTGGTCGCGATCGGGGCCCACCTCGACCAGGAGGCGGTCCGCCGTCGGCTCGAGCACGCGGTCAGCCCCCTCGACACGCCACCCACGCTTCACGCCCTGCGCCGCCTGCTCCGCCACCGCCGCCTGAGCACCTGAGCCCCCCGCCGCGGCTACCGCGGCCTGGACGCTGGGGCATGGAACGGAGCAGACCAGGCATGGACCGGCCCACGGCGGTGCAGTTGGCTCGGAGCGAGGCCGCGCGGGCCTCGTCCACGCGGGCCTCGTCCACGCGGGCGGACCTCGCTGCCGCGTCGACGACGAACCCCACGAACGGATACCGGCCATGGAGCTGCACCAGATCGTCCTGGCCGCGGCGGTGCTCGCCGTCGGGCTCGCCGCGGGCGTGTTCTTCACCTTCACCACGCTGATCGTCCCCGGGCTGCAGGACATGGACCCGCGCTCGACGCTCGAGAGCTTTCAGGCCATCGATCGACGGCTGCAGCCGAACGCACCGTCCGTCGACTGGCAACCGGTGTTCGGCGCGGTCCTCGGCGGGGCCGTGGTGCTGAGCATCGCCGCGGCCGTCGCCGGGTGGCCGCACTCCTCGCCCACGACCCGGACCCTCACGGTCACGGCTGCGGCCACCTACACGATGGGCTTCCTGGTCCCGACGTTCGCCACGATCCTGCCCTTCAACACCAGCCTGCGCGGGGTTGACCTCGACGCCATGGGCGAGGCCGAGATCGCCGCCCGACGCGCCGACTTCGACCGCGCCTGGCGCGGCTGGAACCTCGTCCGGACCGCCACGTCGACGGCGGCCCTCGCCCTCCTTGCTGTGGTGGCCCTCGCGGGCGGGTGATGAGCGGGTGGGGAGAGCGGGTGGGCCTAGCTCGACTGCCGGGTCCAGGTCCCGCAGCCGTCGGTGAGGAAGCCGGCGTCGCCGGGGTAGATCCGCACGGAGTTCCTGCCGCCGAAGGTGAGGCCGTTCTCGAGGACTGCGCTGAACTCACCGGAGAAGGATGATCGACGCTCCCAGTAGCAGTCCCCGCGGCCGCCGGGGGCGGTGTAGAGACCAGGCTTGATCTGCGAGCCGACCGCCCACGACCCGTCCTTGAAGCTGGTGCGGGCCGCGCCGAGGGCGACCAGCCTCGTCCAAGACCCGCAACCTTCGGTGACGAAGTACTTGTCCGTCGAGCGGATGGTGACGATGCTCTGGGCCTCGGAGAACTCGTTGCCGATGACTCCTGCGAAGGTGCGCCCAGGCCGATCTCGACGTTCCCAGTAGCAGTAGTCGTTCGGGTTGGCGATGTACGTGCCGGCCTTGATGTCGATGCCGACCCGGTACGTGCCGTCCTTCTTGAGGGTCGGAGCGGGCTTGCCGACCTTGGCGGTCGCCGCGCTCAACCGGGAGGCGGTGATGTAAGTGGACCGCGTGCCGGTGACCTTGACGGTGATCGTCTTGCCGTAGTCGGCGCCCACCAGGGTGTAGCTCGGTCGGGTCGCACCCGGGATGCTCACGCCGGCGCGGTGCCACTGGTAGGTCAGGTTCGCCGCAGGGCTCCACGACCCGACATCGGCCTTGAGCGTGCTCCCCACCCGTGCGGTCCCCGAGATCTTCGGGGCGACGGTCCGGGGGAACGGCTTCGCGACCAGACCGGTGGCGGAGCTGGTGCGGGACGCAGCTGCATAGCCGCTGCGCTTGCCCGTCACCGTCACCGTGATCCGCCTGGCGTGGTCGCTCGCGGTGAGGCGGTAGGTGCTGCTCCGCGCCCCGCTGATCGACCTGCCGTCGCGCTTCCACTGGTAGGTGAGGTTCGCGCCCGGCGACCAGGTGCCCGCCGTGGCCTTGAGGGTCGAGCCGACGTGGCGGGTGCCCGAGATCTTCGGTGTCGGCACCGTCGTGAACCTGCCGGCAGCGACGACCGTGCCCGCACTCGCGAGCTTCGTCGTCGCGTAGCCGTCACGGCTCCCGGTGACGACGACGCTGAGGGTCCGGCCCTTGTCGGTCGCCTGGGGCGTGTAGGTCGACCTGGTCGCGCCGTTGATGCTCCTGCCGTCGGCCCGCCACTGGTACGTGAGGGTCGCATCCGGAGACCAGGTGCCGGGGACCGCCGTGAGGGAGGAACCGACCCGGACCGTGCCTGAGATCGTCGGTGCGGGGGAGGAGGGGAACGTGCCCGCGGCGACGACGGCGCCCTCGCTCACCGTGGTCACGGTGGTGTAGCCGTCACGCGCACCGGTCACCGCGACGGTCAGCGTCTGTCCCTTGTCGGCGGCGGGCGGCGTGTACGTCGAACCGGTCTCGCCCGCGACTGGCTGACCACCGATCAGCCACTGGTAGGAGAGGGAGACCTCCGAGTCCCAGGTCCCGGGGACAGCCGTGACCTCGGCGTCGACGCGCACCGTGCCGGAGATCGTCGGTGTCGGGGCGAGGCTGAGGTCCCCCGGGAGCACGGGTCCGGCCGTGGCGGTCACGGAGTCGAGAGCGTCGGCCAGGGCGCCGGTGACCGTGGCGGTGAGCTCGGTCCCGAGGTGGTCCGCCGTCAGGGAGAGCTCGGCGGTGGTCTCGTCCGGGAGCTCGACGCCGTCGGCGGACCACGTGTAGGTGAGCTCGACGTCGGACGGGGTCCACTCGCTCGTCGTGACCTGCACGGTGGCGCCGACCTGCATGTCGCCCTCGATCGCGGCCGTCCCCGGTGCGACGACGACGAGCGGGTCAGGCCCGCCGACGTCGGGTCCGTCGCCGGCAGCGACCTCCTCGACGGGGGGCAGCTCGCCGTCGGTGCCCTGGGCGGGTGCGACCAGCGCGACCGAGGCCGTGAGGGCGAGGGCGGTCGCGAGCAGCGCACTGAGCGCCGACCTGCGCGGCCCGGACCTGCCGGAGGAGGTGAGGACGCTGGACCTCAGGGCGTTCGTCATCGGGTGTCCGATCATGCTCAGCGGCCCCCAGGCCGGGAGCGGTTCCCCCGTCGCCATGACCGACGAGGCAGAGTATTGACGTCCGACGCGTCCGCGTGGCCGATTCGGTGACGAATCCGATCGAGACCACCCGAACGGCTCAGCGGTGCCCTACACCGAGGCGCAGTCGGGTGGCAGGTGTGCGAGCTGGGCAGGCTGGCCCGGTGGGGCGACGGGGTGGGAGGGGTGGAGCTCAAGATGTCGGGCCGACCGCCGGTCACGTGGATGTCCGTCCCGGAGGACGACGTCGGGCGGTGGCAGTTCACGGTCGACCCGGAGGAGACGGCCGAGCAGGTCTACGGCATCTGGGAAGCCGCCGTCGCGCGCTCGCGGGCGAGGCTGCGCGAGCTGGTGGCCGACGGCGGCCTCGACCAGCCTGGTCACCTCGAGTTCGAGGGCGACCGCCCCAGCGTGCGGCGCCACCTGCACGACCTCATCGAGGAGTACGGCCGCCACACCGGCCACATGGACCTGCTGCGCGAGGCGATCGACGGGCTCGTCGGCGAGGACCCGCCCGCCGACTGGCCGATGCTCCCGGCCGACGACGCCGCCTGAGCGCCCCCATCCCCCTCGCGGCCGCCGAGGTCGCACATCTGCACCCAGGTCGTCCATGCGCATGTGCTTCCTCGGTGCAGATGTGCGACCTCGATGGGGAGTGTGGGCGCCTCGGCGCGGGTAGGTCGGGCGCCGCGCGGAGGCCGAACGGTCACCTGCTGTTCACCGTGGCGTGCCACGATCACGCCACCACCGGACCACATCGAGCAGGAGCGCCTCCGCCTGTGAGCACCCAGGACGTCACCGCGCAGGACCCGTTGCGCGCCGGTGACCGGGCGCCCGCCCCACGCACCTTGATGGACGTGTTCGCCGCCACCGTCGCGCAGGCCCCTGACGCGGTCGCGATCGACGACGGTGACGAGGTGCTCACCTACGCGGCCCTCGACGAGGCGGTCCGGCAGCGCGCCGAGCACCTCGCGGGAGCCGGGGTCGGGCGGGGGGACCGGGTCGGGGTGCGGGCGACCTCGGGCACCGTCGGCCTGTACCTGTCGATCCTCGCGGTGCTGCGCGCCGGGGCCTCCTACGTGCCGGTCGACGCCGACGACCCCGACGAGCGGGCGCGCCAGGTGTTCGCCGAGGCCGGGGTGCGCGTCGTCATGGGGGACGGGCTCGAGCTCCGCGCACCCGACGGGACGGTCGTCCCCGACGCCCCCGCCGCCGAGCCAGCCCCGACGCCCCCCCGCCCCGAGGACGACGCGTGGGTCATCTTCACCTCGGGCTCGACCGGCACCCCCAAGGGCGTGGCCGTCACGCACCGCAGCGCCGCGGCCCTGGTCGACGCCGAGGCACGGCTCTTCCTCCGTGAGGCCCCCGTCGGCCCCGGCGACCGCGTGCTCGCCGGCCTGTCCGTGGCCTTCGACGCCTCGTGCGAGGAGATGTGGCTCGCGTGGCGGCACGGCGCGACCCTCGTCCCCGCCCCGCGCGCCCTGGTGCGGGCGGGAACCGAGCTGGGCCCGTGGCTGGTCGAGCGCGAGATCACCGTGGTCTCGACGGTCCCGACCCTCGCGGGGATGTGGCCGGTCGAGGCCCTCGACGCCGTGCGGTTGCTCATCTTCGGCGGGGAGGCCGTCCCGCGGGAGCTGGGCGACCGCCTCTGTGCGCCCACCCGCGAGGTGTGGAACACCTACGGCCCGACCGAGGCGACCGTCGTCGCCTGCGCGGCTCTCCTCCAGCCGGGGGAGACCGTGCGGATCGGGCTGCCCCTGGACGGGTGGGACCTCGCCGTCGTCGGCCCCGAGGGCGACGAGGTCGCCGAGGGACAGCCCGGCGAGCTGATCATCGGCGGCGTGGGCCTCGCGCGCTACCTCGACCCCGCGCTCGACGCCGTGAAGTTCGGACCGATGGACACCCTCGGCTGGGAGCGGGCGTACCGCACGGGCGACCTGGTCGAGCGGCACAGCGAGGGGCTCGTCTTCGTCGGACGGGCCGACGACCAGGTGAAGGTCAACGGCCAGCGGATCGAGCTCGGCGAGGTCGAGGCTGCGTTGCTGGCCCTCCCGGGGGTGGGTGCGGCGGCCGCCGCGGTCCAGCGCTCGGCGACCGGCGCGAGCCTGCTGGTCGGGTACGTCGTGCCGACCGGTGCGTCTGCCGCAGGCGCCCCCGCTGCCGACCAGCCCTCCCACCTCGACCTCCCTGCCGCCCTCGCCCACCTCCGTGACCGGCTGCCAGCGACCATGGTGCCGATGCTCGCCCAGGTCGAGGAGATCCCGACCCGCACCTCGGGCAAGGTCGACCGCGCGGCCCTGCCGTGGCCCCTCGAGGACGCGATGCGCGAGGAGTCCACCCTGCAGGGCACCGCCGCCTGGGTGGGGGAGCAGTGGGCCGCGGTCATCGGGGTGCACCCGACCGACGACGCCGACGACTTCTTCGCCCGCGGCGGCAGCTCCCTGACCGCCGCCCAGCTGGTCTCGGCGCTGCGGGTCCGCTACCCCGAGGTGACCGTCGCCGAGGTCTACGACCACCCCGCCGTCGGCGACCTCGCCCAGCACCTGCGCAGCACCTGGCCCGAGATCTCCGCGGACTCGACGCCCGAGGCACCCGGCCCCCCGGTCCGCCCCGTCCCGGTCGCCAGCCAGACCGTCCAGCTCCTCGCCCTGATCCCGCTGCGCACCCTCGTGGGGCTGCGCTGGCTCACGGCCCTCGCCGCGATCAACGCCCTGCTCGACGGCGTGTGGGGGGTGCCCTGGGCCGTCCCGGTCTCGTGGTGGTGGGTGCTCGCCGGGTGGGTGCTCACCGTCAGCCCGCTGGGGCGGATGGGAGTCAGCGCCCTGGGCGCGCGGCTGCTGCTCCTCGGCGTCGGCCCGGGGGAGTACCCGCGGGGCGGCGGCGTCCACCTGCGGCTGTGGGCCGCCGAACGCCTGGCCGAGGGGTTCGGGGCCATCACCCCGGCCACCGCCCCGTACGTCGGGCTCTACGCACGGGCCCTGGGTGTGCGGATGGGGCGCGGGGTCGACCTGCACTCGGTGCCGCCGGTCACCGGTCTGCTCACCCTGGGCGACCAGTGCGCCGTCGAGCCCGAGGTCGAGCTGTGCGGGCACTGGGTGGACGGCGACGTGCTGCACATCGGGCGGATCAGCGTCGGCAAGCGGGCCACCATCGGTGCCCGGAGCGTGCTGTACCCCGGGGCGAAGGTCGGCTCGGGGACCGACGTCGCGGCCGGCTCGGCCGTGCACGGAGCCACCGGCAAGGCCGAGTACTGGTCGGGCTCCCCGGCGGCCAAGGTCCACGAGGCCCGCCACCCCTGGCCCGCCGAACGGCCCCCCGCGGGCCGACACCAGACGGCGTGGCTGCTCGGCTACGCCCTGGCCAAGT
>NZ_JALPKN010000114.1 GCF_023630195.1 Actinotalea sp. C106
TGAGCCCGACCGCGATCTCACGCCGGGTCGAGGCCCGCGGCGCCGGACGCCGCAGATCCCGGGCGTGGTCGAGCACCTCCTCCCAGCCGCCCTGCACGCGGGCCACGGGCACCGCTGCGCTCCGGCGGCGCTCCCGACGGCGACGCTTGGCCAGGGCGATCAGCAGCAGCGGGAGCACCAGCAGCACCACGGGGATGCCGACCGCGACCGCGACCGTCAGGATCGTGCGCCAGATCTGCGAGGCGAACGCGTCCTCCTCGGTCTCCTCGGTGCTGGCCTGCTCGGGGTCGTCCTCGGGCGGGGTGACCGGGTCCGGCGGTGGCGGCGGGGGCTGCACCACCTGCGGCTGGGGTTCGGACTGCTCGGTGGGGGTGTCCTCCCGCGGGGTGCGGGACTCGTCGGGCGTGGGGTAGAAGGGCACCCAGCCGTGCCCGGCGAAGCTGACCTCGACCCAGGCCTGCACGTCCTCACCGTGGATGGTGATCTCCTGCGCGCCGAGCTGCTCCTCGTCGGGCACGAAGCCCAGGACCACGCGCGCGGGCAGCCCCATCTCCCGGGCCATGAGTGCCATGGCCGAGGCGTACTGCTCCCCGTCGCCGACCATCAGCTCACCGGTCAGCAGGGTGGTCATGCGGTCGGCGCCGTGGCCCGACAGGGAGGGGTACTGCCCCTCGGCGGTCAACCCGTGGGAGAACCAGCCGCGCTCGGCGAGCCCCTGCTCGAGGGTCCGGGCGATGAGCACGGGGGAGGTCGCGGTCCCGGCCACCTCCCCGGCGAAGAGCGGCACGGCGTCGGGCACGCCGTCGACCTCGGGGAGGGTGACGTCCCCCGTGCTCGCGTTGCCGATGGCCTCGTCGTCGGGCACCGAGGGGACGACGACGGTCGCCTGCCAGCGGGTCCCCGCGGCCACGCCCTCGGTGAGCACAGCGGTGCCGGTCGCGTCGTTGTAGCGCAGGTCCGCCGCGAGGTCGAGGGACCCGGCGCCGGCGAAGTCGAAGCGCTCGGCGTAGCCCACGGTGGGCAACCACACCAAGGGCAGCTCGTGCACCTCGATCTCGACCTCGGCGCGCTCACCCCGCACCGAGGTCTCGATGGTCTCCCCCACGCGGCGGAACTCCCCCGAACCCTCAGCAGCCTCCGACCCCGCGACGTTCCACACCACGCCGTCGTAGGCGTCCAGGGTCGCCAGGCGCACCGGCGTGCCCTCGGGCAGGCCACGGACCGTCAGCAGCGCGGTCTCGTCCCAGTCCTTGACGAACCGTCGGAACCCCGCGAGGGGGCTGGGGTGGTCGCGCGGGTCGAAGGGCGGTACCACCTCGTCGCGCAGCACGAAGCGTGGGCTCTGCTCGGCGAGCACCGGCCCGGCCACGGCCCCCGAGGCGAGGGCGACGGCCCCGAGGGACACCAGGGCCAGGACCCGGCGCGGCACCAGGTTGCCCCGCCGCCACGCCGCCCAGCCCAGTAGCAGCACGGCCATCGCGATCCCGGCGACGACGGGCAGCACCGTGTCCTTGGTGCCGAGCAGCACGGCGAGGCCGAGCACCACGACGGGCACCAGCCCGGCCCAGGCACCGCCACGGCGACCGGCCCGCAGCGCGGCGCTCACCGCCGTGATGGCCCCCACGAGGGCCAGCAGGTACGGCGCGGCCAAGAGGGTGCCGCTCGCCCCGAGGGACGGGTCGAGGGTCAGCACCTCCTTCCACACCCGGATGATCGAGACGAGCAGCTGGACGACGGTCGGCAGGCTCGGCAGCACCCCGAGGACCGTCGTCGTCGGAGCGGCGAGCGCACCACCGGCGAGCAGGTAGACCACGAGGGCCACCGCGCTGGTCACCAGGGCCGGCCAGCGCCAGCGCGCCCCGGCACCGGCGACCGCGGCCCCCAGGACGAGGCCGCCGAGGATCGCAGGGGTCGCCGCAGACCATCCGTAGACCGGCACCAGGGGCAGCAGGGCCAGGCCCAGGGCGATCACCAGGACCAGGACGTCGACCCAGGACCGGCGGCCCTGCGGACGCATCCGGGTCGAGGGGGGCGTCGTGGCCGTCGTGGGAGCGGGGACGCTCATCCGGCCACCACCCGGCGCAGCACGCGGGGCAGGTCCGCGAGGGAGCCCATCCGTGCGATCGACAGCGTCCCGTGCTGGGACACCTCGAGGGCCGCTCCCTGCGCGCAGACCAGCACCAGGGTCCGCACCCCGGCCGGGAGGTGCCGGACCTGGGCGCGCATCGACTGGCGGGTGGGCACCGAGCCGACCAGGAGGATCGCGACAGAGGCGTCGGCCGCCGAGCGCGCCACCCACGTGCCGAGCTGGTCCCCGCCGCGGCCGTCGAGGGCGAGCTCGATGCCCGAGCAGTCGTCGAGCAGCCGGGGCGGGCTGTCGGTGCGCAGCGGCCCGGCCCCCGCCAGGACCGTCAGCTCGCGCTCGTCCCGCAACGCCTGGACCCCGATCGAGGCGGCCGTAGCCACCGCCATCTCGAACTCGTCCTCGTTGGCGTAGTCCGCGAGGGCCGTCGACAGGGCCACCGCCGTGTGCGTGCGGCGGGTGTCCTCGAACTGGCGGACCATGAGCTGCCCGACGCGGGCGCTGGTCTTCCAGTGGATGTGCCGACGGTCGTCCCCGGCGACGTAGTCGCGCAACGCGTGGAAGGACATGTCCGAGTCCGAGAGCACCCGGGTGGCCTGCCCCTCGAGGTCGCGCAGCACCCCCGAGGCGGCCCCCTGCAGGGACACCAGGGCGGGGTGGACGTACAGGTCGACCGGGTCGGTCCACCGGACCCGCCGCCGCAGCAGGCCCAGCGGGTCGCCACGCACCGAGCGGACCGGCCCGACGACGACGACGGCCCGCCGCGTGGTCGGCACCGCGAAGACCTCCTCGTGCTCGGCGTCCGGCCCCAGGGACGGCAGGTGGAAGTCGGCCGCGCCACGCCCCACGGGCATCTCGATCTGGGCGGGCAGGAGCCGCCGTCGTGAGGTGTTGCGCACCGTGATGCGACCCGCGGCCCGCTCCCCCACGGTCACCCGGTTGCCCGAGAGGTCCAGGTCGACGGAGAAGGTCGAGCGGCCGACCGTCAGGGCCAGGGCGCAGAGCATCGCCCCGAGCAGGGTCAGTGCCGGCACGGTCATCTCGAGCCAGCCGCGGTCCCAGCCCACCAGGGCCAGCACCACGCCGAGCACGAGGACGACCCACCCGACACCCGACACGGGGTGCACCAGACGGCGACCGGCCCTGGCGAGCCGGCGGAGGAGAGCTCGCACGTCAGTCGATCCGCGCGGCCGGGGGCTCGGTGTCGGCGAGGATGCGGCCGACGACCTGGGTGGACGTGACCCCGGCGAACTCGGCCTCGGTGTCCAGGATCATGCGGTGCGCCAGGACCGGCTCGGCCAGCAGCTTGATGTCGTCGGGGATGACGTAGCCGCGCCCCTGGGAGGCCGCCCACACCTTGGCGCAGCGCACCAGGGAGATGCCGCCGCGCACGCTCACGCCCAGGGCTGTCTGCGCGTCGACCCGGGTGGCCTCGCACAGCCGTGCCACGTAGTCCAGGACCGCGGCGTCGGTGTGCACGGTCGAGGCGAGCACCGCCATGTCCGCGACGGCCCCCGTGGTGATCTTGGGCGTGAGCCGCTCGGTGCGGTCCCGCGAGGCCGAGCCCGAGAGGATCTCGACCATCGACGCGTGGTCGGGGTAGCCCAGGGAGGTCTTGAGCAGGAACCGGTCGAGCTGGGCCTCGGGCAGGCGGTACGTGCCGGCCTGCTCGATGGGGTTCTGCGTCGCGATGACCATGAAGGGGCGACCCACCGAGTGGGACACCTTGTCCACCGTGACCTTGGACTCCTCCATGACCTCCAGGAGGGCCGACTGCGTCTTGGGCGAGGCGCGGTTGATCTCGTCCGCGAGCACCACCGAGGCGAAGACCGGGCCCTGGTGGAAGGTGAACTCGTGGGTGTTCTGGTCGTAGATCGTCACACCCGTCACGTCCGAGGGCAGCAGGTCCGGGGTGAACTGGATCCGGCTGTGGGTGCCCTGGACGGTCGCGGCGAGGGCCTTGGCCAGCGAGGTCTTGCCCGTGCCCGGCGCGTCCTCGAGGAGCAGGTGCCCCTCGGCGAGCATCGCCGTGAACGCCAGGCGCACCACGTGGTCCTTGCCGAGCAAGGCCTCGCCCACGTTCGCGACGAGGGTGTCGAAGGTCTCCGCGAACCAGGCGCTCTGCTCAGGGGTGATCGTCACGTGCTGCTCTCCTGTGGTGGGTGGTGCGATGTGCTGCGGGGGGCGGGGCGGGCGGTCATCCGCCGGCGCCGGGGTCGGGGTCAGGGTCGGGCGACGTCTCGGCCGACCCGTAGCTGCCACTCGACCCGAGCTCGTTGTTCGCCCAGATCCTGACCTCGAGCCTGTCGCCAGGAGCGAGGCCCGGGGAAGGCCGGAAACCGTGGGTTCGATCGGTACTCGAGACGTCGACCCGCTGCGACACCGCGCCGTTGATCCGGTGCTCGACGGTGTAGCCAGAGATGGCCAGACCCCCGTCCGTGGTCGGCGGTTCCCAGCGTGCAGTCACCACTCCGCCCTGCGTCTCCAAGCGCACGTCGGTCGGTGTACCCGGCGTGCTCCCCCAGCGGAAGGTCTGGTTCACCGCAGGTGCCCTCGTGGGTCCAGCACTGCTCACCGCAGTGACGACGGCCTCCACGTTCGACCCGAGGGGCGAGATGCGTGCCGAGCCGAGGTCCACGACCAGGCTCGTCCCCCCGGCGGGGGCGTCGGAGACAACCCTTCGATTCCCGACAGTGAGGGTCACGAGGTAGGAGACGTCCGCGCCGCCGAGCTGAGCGGGCCGCGCCCAGCCGACTCGGAGACTCTCCGGTTCTCCGAAGTCATTGGCAGTCGTTGCGATAGCGATGGTGACATCGGTGGGAGCCGACGGACGGGTGATCGGCGTCGGCGATCGCGACCCGCTCCACTCGCCCTTGCCCGCCGCGTTGACGGCGCGCACCCGGACGGACACGGCCTGGCCACCGGTCAGGCCGGTGAGCCGGTGGCTCTGGCTGGTGCCGCTGACCGTGGTCTGCACGCTGCCGTTGACCTCGACCTCGTACCCGGTGATCCGGGAGCCTCGGTCGCTCGGCGCGGGCCAGCTCAGGTCGATGGTCCCCGCACCGGGGTCAGCGCTGGACGACGGGTCGGCCTGGAGCCCCGAGACGGCCCCGGGCGCCCCGAAGGCCGAGGAGCTCGCGCTGCCGGAGCTCCCCCGCCCTGCCTTGTTCTCAGCGCGCACCGCGAAGGTGTACTGCACGCCGTTGGCGGCGTCCGTGAACGCGTAGGACGTCCCTGACGGGTTGACCGTGCGTGAATTCGGTCCGCCGGAGATGACGAGCTCGTAGCCCCGGATCGGATCACCGTTGGTCGACCCCGGGGTCCAGCGGACGTCGATCTTGCCGCCCAGCGCGTCGTCGACCCGGGTCGCGGTGACGGAGGGGGCGTCAGGGACCCCCGCGGGGGTGTCCTCGGTCCACCCGCTCCAGGGCCCGGGGTCGGGCGCGCGGTTCTGGGCCCGCACGCGGACCGCGTAGCTGGTGCCGTTGGCGAGGTCAGGCAGGGTCGTGCTGGTGCTCGACGTCGTGAAGGAGCTCTGCCCGCGCTGGTTCGCAGGGCTGATCTCGACCGTGTAGGCCGTGATCGCCGAACCAGGGTTGTCCGGGGCGCTCCAGCTCGCCGCGATCTGCCGGTCGCCGAACACCAGGCTCGGGGCACCGGGGGCTCCGGGGACGGCGTCGGGCCGGGCCGGCGCCGAGGCAGGGCTCGGGTCGGACCAGTCGATCGCGTTCCGCGCCGCCACCGTGAAGCTGTACTCGACGTCGTTGGTCAGGCCGTCGATGGTGCACGTGGTCGAGGCGCACTCACGGGCGATGCCGCCCGGCTGGGCGGTGACCCGGTACGTGGTGATCGGGGACCCGTTGTTCGCCGGAGCGTCCCAGGAGAGCACCACGGTGCGGTCACGGACCTCGCCGACGCGGGGCGCGCGCGGGGTGTCGGGCCGGCCGCGCACGGTCATCCTGATCCGTCCCTCGACCTCACGGTCCGGGTCCCCGGTGACGTCCCGCACCCGGTAGCGGGTGACCATCGTGCCGATGAAGCCCGCCGCGGGGCGTACCGCCACCCCCTGGCCCGAGACGCTCGCGTCCCCGGCACCCGGGGTCTCGACCACCGCGCCGACCACGGTCAGCGGCTCCCCGGGGAACGGGTTCGAGGCACCGTCGAGCACCGCGACGGTGTGGGTGTTGCCCTCGACCCCCTCGAGCTGGTGGTCCACCACGTTGGCCAGGCGACGCGAGCTCGCCGTCACCTGGAACTCGACCTGGCCGGTCACCGAGGTCGAACCGCCGTAGGCGATCTGCACGCCGACGCCACCGACCGTGCCCCGAGGCACCGTCGGGTCGGCCTGGACGGTCAGCTGCGTGCCGTCCAGGCTCGTGGTGAACCCGCGCGGGGCCTGCGAGGTCAGGCTGTACGCGTAGCGCTCCAAGCCCTCGGCGGTACCGACCGGGGTCGAGGTGAACACCCGCAGGTCGACCACGGTCACCTCCCCCGGGCCCACCGTGAGCGTGGACGGGCTGAAGGTCGGCGGGTAGGCCTCGGCCGCGAGCACCGTGATCGGCAGGGTCACCACCGAGGTACGGCCCTCCGACCCCGGCAGGGCGTCGGTGACCTGGACCGAGATCGACGCCGGTCCGGCGTAGTCCTGCTGCGCCGTGTACTGCAGCGTGCGGTTGTTCACCACGAGCGAGGACCCGTCCGCGCGGGTCGCGGTGACCCGGGTCGCGTCCTCGACGCGCACCGACCGGCCTGGGGCGACCTGGATCTGCTCGTCGAGGGAGATCTCCAGCCGCTCCCCCGCGACCACCCGCAGGTCGGGGGCCCGTGGACGGCGCACCGGCGGGAAGTCCCCGAGGGCAGGCACCGTGATGAAGGCCAGGGAGTTCACGCCCTCGGCCTGCGGATGAGTGTTGGTCAACCGGTACGGGATGCTCTGCGGCTGGGTCGTCAGCTGGACGAGCACCCGGCCGGCCTCGGTCACGCTGGCGACCTCACCCGCCGAGCGGTGCACCGAGACCTCCAGGTCGGAGCGCGGGCCGCTGGGGTTGTCCGCGACCTCGAGCACGTCGACCTCGACGGTCGACCGGTTGATCGTGTCGACCGCAGGCACGACGACGTCGCGGGCCACGGGCGGCAGGAACGGTGCGTCCTGGGACACCGTCACCGTCAGGGTCGCGGTGTCCCGGCCGCCGCGGTCGTTCGTCGCGGTGTAGCCGACCTGCACCACGCCCGCGCTCTCCGGCGTCTGGACCACGACGCGCCGGCCCTCGACGTGGGCCTCGACCCCGTCCTCGACGTCGAGCTCCTCGGCGAGGGTCAGCTCACCCCCCGAGGCGTCCACGTCGTTGCCCAGCACCCGGACCTCGACCCGCTGGCCGGGGCGGACGGTCACGTCGTCGTCCCGAGCGACGACCGCCGCGGCCGTGGTCGGGCGAGGGGCGATCCCGACCCGCACCCGGGCGACGGCACGCTGGCCGACCCAGTCCTCGACGGCGTAGGTGAACTCGTCGGTGCCGAGCTCACCCGGCAACGCCTCGTACTCCATCCAGTCCGCACCGATCGCCACGATCCGGCCCTTGGTCGGCACGACGTCGGGCCCCAGCAGGTACACCCCGTCACCGTCGCGGTCGATGCCCACCAGCGGGACCGGGATCCGTACCGTCCCGCCCTCGAAGACGCGGGCCGTGAGGTTCTCCGGACGCGGCAGAGCCTTGTCCTCCGGGTCGGAGGCGTGGACGCGGACGGTCGCGCTCGCGGCCGTGGCGTTGCCCGACGGGTCGGTCACGACGAAGGTCGCGTGCACCTCCATCGGCGTCGCCGGAGCCTGGTACCGCAGGGTGTCACCCGAGACGAACATCAGGCCCTGGCCGCTCGAGAGAGGCTCGGCGAGGGTGGTCTGGAGAGTCAGAGGGTCGCCGTCGGGGTCGTAGGCGTCCTCGAGCGCACGGATCGTCACCACACCACCGGTGCGGACCGTCGCGACGACGTCGGGCACGACCGGGGCCTGCTGCCCGGCGGCTGCCGGCACGGGTTGGACGAGGATCTCCCCCGTCACCGAGGCCGAGCCGTTGGAGATGGCGTAGGTCGCGACGACGGGGTCCTCGAGGACCCGCGTCGAGGTGAAGCGCACCAGACGGTGGTTGAGCACGGCCGCACGCAGGCCCGTGCCCTGGGGCACCTCGACCGACTGCAGCACCAGGATGCCGCCCGCCGGGTCTACGTCGTTGGCCAGCGGGTCGATCGTCACCTCACCGCCCGGCGGCAGCAGCGCGACGTCGAGCACCGCGACGGGCGGCGGTGCGGTCTCGGGCTGCTCGAGCACGTCGATGCGTGCGAGGCCGGCGGCCTCCTGCGGGGAGGCGGTGACGAGGAAGCTCACGTAGTACGTGCCGGGGCGCGGCGCCGTGAAGCTGAAGGTCCCGGCGGTCAGGTCGGACTCGACCGTCGCCTCGGAGTGCTCGTCGACCCCCGCGAGCCGCACCGGCTCGCGCGTCGCGCTCCGCACGCTGGCCAGCGGCCGCACCGTCACGGGTTGGTCGACGTAGGTCTCGGCGTGCACCGGGTCGATCAGCGGGGCGAGCGAGCCCGCGGGACGCACGTCGACGTTGACGATGCCGTCGACCGTCTCGATGCCGTCGGAGACCTGCACGGTCACCAGCTGACGGCCCAGGTCGGCGCCGTCGGAGACGAAGGTCAGCTCACCGTTCTGCCGGGTACGCACCGCGCTGCCCGAGTCGACCGTGGCACCGGCAAGGATCAGGTGGTCGCCGTCCGGGTCGCGGAAGTCCGGGAGCAGGTCGTACGTCGCTGAGGCGCCCTGCTCGACCAGCACGGTGCCCGTGCGCAGCTGGACGGGCGGCTCGTTGAGGGAGTCAGGCCGCGCCGTCAGCCGGACCCCGGCCGTGGACGGGGCCGAGCTGCCGCGCCCGTCGTTGATCGTGTAGGTGAGGTCCACGCTGCCCGTGGCCCCCGGCGTCGTCGTCAGCTGCAAGGCCCTGCCGCCGTAGACCGGCACGAGGGTGCCGAAGTCCTCCGGGATCGGGTCGAACTCGGAGATCGTCAGGATGCCGCAGTCCGAGGAGGTGTCGTTGTCGATCACCGAGAGGATCGTGGTGCGCCCCGGACGCACGCCGAACTCGTCGTCCGCGGCGAGGGGAGAGCTCGAGTCCGCCGTGCACTCGGCCTGCAGGTTCTGCGTGGCCTGCGTCGCCTCGGAGTCCTCGTCGTCCTCCTCGATCTCCTCGTCCGGCTCGATGTCCTGCCAGTTGGGCTCACGCAGCCGCGGGTCCTCGAGCGGCACCCACAGGCGACCTCGCAAGGTGTCGTTGAGCACCACGACGTCCCGGTTGACGCGGAACCTCAGCTCGTCGGAGGTGCTCATGCCCTCCAGGTCCTTGGCCTCTCCGTCCGCGCCGTCGCACAGCTGGAGGTAGCTACCCGTGGCCGAGGCCCACGCACCGTGCGCGCAGCCGCCGACGCGCACCGGGGCGGCCGGGCGCCCCGACCCACCGGCCCGGT
>NZ_JALPKN010000115.1 GCF_023630195.1 Actinotalea sp. C106
CCGCCCGCCGTCGCCGCGTCCCCGGCGCGGCCGCGCCGGCCTCGCCCTCACCAGTGTTCTCGCGCTCGGCGTCGCGGTCTTCTCCCTCGGTCTGTACGGGACGGCGAGCCTGGACCAGCTCGCGGAGGACGGCGTGGGCCTCGGGGGCGCCTACGCGGCGGTGAGCCCGGTGTTCCAGGGCGCGCTGTACATCCACATCGTCACGGCCTCTGTCGCGCTGCTCCTCGGTCCGCTGCAGTTCGTCGCGGCCCTGCGACGGCGGGCCCTCGGGGTGCACCGAGCTGTCGGCCGGGTGTACCTGGGGTCCGTGGGCCTGGGGGCGCTCTCGAGCCTGGTGCTCCTCCCGGTCAACTCGGCAGGGTTCGTCGGGGCCTTCGGCTTCGGGGCGCTCGCGGTGCTCTGGCTCCTCACCGGCCTCCGTGCCCTCCGTGCTGTCCGCTCGGGGGACCTGGCCAGCCACCAGGCGTGGATGATGCGCAACTACGCCCTGACCTTCGCCGCCGTGATGCTGCGGCTGTGGCTCGGGGTGCTGATCGGGGTTCAGGTGCCGTTCGCCGGACCGGAGGCCGACTACGAGGCGGTGTTCTCGAACGCCTACACGGCGGTGCCCTTCCTCTGCTGGCTGCCGAACCTCGTCGTCGCCGAGGTGCTCCTCCGGCGCCGGGGGCTGCCCTCCTACGCCCTGCCCGCCCAGGGCCCGCAGGTGGGGTCGACCGGCTCGACGACCGAGGGCCGAACGGGTGAAGATCGGGCCCCGGGCAGCGCCGTCGTGCCACGGGCGCCGAGCCTCTGACCGGCGCTTCCGTCGACCGAGGCAGGGGCGAAACGGACATATCGAGCACGACCCTCGGTGACGTAACTACACGGTTGCAACACAAGTCCTAGTGGCACTTGGCGGGACCCACCACTAGAGGTAGTGTTGTTCTCGCCGCAGACGCGAACTGCGGGACGAACCATCTGGGAGATACCACCGTGCCGATCACCGTCTACAGCAAGCCGAACTGCGTCCAGTGCGTGGCCACCTACCGCGCCCTGGACAAGGCCGGCCTGGACTACACGATCGTCGATCTCACGATGGACACCGAGGCCTTCGACATGGTCGTCTCGCTGGGTCACCAGGCAGCGCCCGTGGTCGTCGCCGGTGAGCAGCACTGGTCGGGGTACCGGCCCGACCGGATCTCGGGGCTCCTCGAGACCCGCGCGCTCGCCAGCGCCTGACGGCCACTCTCGCGGTCCCGGCGCCCTGAGCGTCCCGACCGCCACCCCGGCAGTTCATCGCCGGCAGCACCACCCCCTGCACCACCGGCCGGAACCGGTCGGTGGTGCGTCGTCCCACCGGGGAGCAGAGAGGTCGGTCATGAGCTCGCTCGTGTACTTCTCCAGCGTCTCGGGCAACACCCAGCGCTTCGTGGAACGGTTGGGCCTGCCGGCCCACCGGATCCCTCTGCGCCCCACCGACCCCTTCCTGCGCGTCGACGAGCCCTACGTGCTCGTCGTTCCGACGTACGGAGGCGGCAACGAGGGGGGCGCAGTGCCTCGGCAGGTCATCAAGTTCCTCAACGACCAGCACAACCGAGGCCTTCTGCGCGGCGTCATCGCCGCGGGCAACACCAACTTCGGCGAGGCCTTCTGCATCGCCGGCGACATCATCAGCGCGAAGTGCCAGGTCCCGTACCTGTACCGCTTCGAGCTCCTGGGAACGAGCGAGGACGTCGAGCGCGTCCGTGACGGATTGGAGCGGTTGTGGCAGCAGCAGTCACAGATACCAGCGTGACGCAGGGGTTGGACTACCACGCCCTCAACGCGATGTTGAACCTGTACGGGCCGAACGGGGAGATCCAGTTCGACCGTGACCGTGAGGCGGCGCGCGAGTACTTCCTCCAGCACGTCAACCAGAACACGGTCTTCTTCCACGACCTCGAGGAGAAGCTCGACTACCTCGTCGAGAACAAGTACTACGAGCCTGAGATCCTGGCCAAGTACGACCGCTCCTTCGTCAAGACGCTGTTCCAGTACGCGTACTCGAAGAAGTTCCGGTTCCAGACCTTCCTGGGCGCCTTCAAGTACTACACCTCGTACACGCTCAAGACCTTCGACGGGAAGCGGTACCTCGAGCGCTTCGAGGACCGCGTCTGCATGGTCGCCCTGTCCCTGGCCGAGGGTGACCAGGACTTCGCGATCTCCCTGGTCGACGAGATCGTCTCGGGTCGCTTCCAGCCCGCGACCCCCACGTTCCTCAACCTCGGCAAGGCCCAGCGCGGCGAGGCGGTCTCCTGCTTCCTCCTGCGTATCGAGGACAACATGGAGTCGATCGCCCGCGGCATCAACTCCGCCCTGCAGCTGTCCAAGCGCGGTGGCGGCGTGGCCCTCCTGCTGTCGAACATCCGCGAGCACGGCGCCCCGATCAAGCACATCGAGAACCAGTCCTCGGGCGTCATCCCCGTGATGAAGCTCCTCGAGGACTCCTTCTCCTACGCCAACCAGCTCGGTGCGCGTCAGGGTGCGGGTGCGGTGTACCTGCACGCCCACCACCCGGACATCTTCCGGTTCCTGGACACCAAGCGGGAGAACGCGGACGAGAAGATCCGCATCAAGACCCTCTCGCTGGGCGTCGTCATCCCGGACATCACCTTCGAGCTCGCCAAGAACAACGAGCCGATGTACCTGTTCAGCCCGTACGACGTCGAGCGCGTCTACGGGGTGCCCTTCGCGGACATCTCGGTCACCGAGAAGTACCACGAGATGGTCGACGACGCGCGCATCCGCAAGACCAAGATCAACGCGCGTGAGTTCTTCCAGACCCTCGCCGAGCTGCAGTTCGAGTCCGGGTACCCGTACGTCATGTTCGAGGACACGGTGAACCGGGCCAACCCGATCAAGGGCAAGATCACCCACTCGAACCTGTGCTCCGAGATCCTCCAGGTCTCGACGCCGTCGACGTACAACACGGACCTGTCCTACGAGCACGTGGGCCGGGACATCTCCTGCAACCTCGGCTCGATGAACATCGCCCTGGCGATGGACTCCCCGGACCTGGCCAAGACCGTCGAGACCGCGATCCGCGCCCTCACGGCCGTCTCGGACCAGACGTCGATCGACTCGGTGCCCTCGATCCGTCGCGCCAACGCCGGTGGCCACGCCATCGGCCTGGGGCAGATGAACCTGCACGGCTACCTCGCCCGGGAGCGGATCTACTACGGGTCCGAGGAGGGCATCGACTTCACGAACATCTACTTCTACACGGTCGCGTACCACGCGATCCGGTCCTCGAACCTGCTGGCCAAGGAGCGCAACCAGCGGTTCGACGGCTTCGAGGAGTCGGCGTACGCCAACGGTGAGTACTTCACCAAGTACACCGACCAGGTGTGGGAGCCGGCCACCGAGCGGGTGCGTGAGCTGTTCGCCGAGGCCGGCGTGCACATCCCCACCCAGGAGGACTGGCGCGAGCTGTCCGCCTCGGTGCAGGAGCACGGGCTGTACAACCAGAACCTGCAGGCGGTGCCGCCCACCGGCTCGATCTCCTACATCAACAACTCGACCTCCTCGATCCACCCGATCGTGTCCAAGATCGAGATCCGCAAGGAGGGCAAGATCGGGCGCGTCTACTACCCGGCGCCCTTCATGACCAACGACAACCTGGACTACTACCAGGACGCGTACGAGATCGGCTACGAGAAGGTCGTCGACACGTACGCGGCGGCGACGCAGCACGTGGACCAGGGCCTGTCCCTGACGCTGTTCTTCAAGGACACCGCCACCACGCGTGACGTCAACCGGGCGCAGATCTACGCTTGGCGCAAGGGCATCAAGACGCTGTACTACATCCGCCTGCGCCAGCTCGCGCTGCAGGGCACCGAGGTCGAGGGCTGCGTCTCGTGCATGCTGTGACGGCTCTGCCCGTCGGGGCTGCCGAGCTCGCCCCCTGCCCCACCCGCCACCGAACGAACGCCTGAGGATCACGATGGAGAAGCTCAAGCTGGTCAGCCAGGTCTCGGCGATCAACTGGAACCGCCTCGAGGACGACAAGGACCTCGAGGTCTGGGACCGCCTGGTCGGGAACTTCTGGCTGCCCGAGAAGGTGCCGGTCTCGAACGACATCCAGTCCTGGAACACCCTGACCGAGCACGAGAAGACGCTCACCATGCGCGTCTTCACGGGCCTGACCCTCCTGGACACCATCCAGGGCACGGTCGGCGCGGTCAGCCTCATCCCGGACGCCCGCACCCCCCACGAGGAGGCGGTGCTCACCAACATCGCCTTCATGGAGTCGGTGCACGCGAAGTCCTACTCGTCGATCTTCTCGACCCTGTGCACCACCCGGGAGATCGACGAGGCCTTCCGCTGGTCGGAGGAGAACGTCAACCTCCAGCGCAAGGCCGAGATCGTCATGAACTACTACCGGGGTGACGAGCCGCTCAAGCGGAAGGTCGCGAGCACCCTGCTCGAGTCCTTCCTGTTCTACTCGGGCTTCTACCTGCCGATGCACTGGTCGAGCCGCGCCAAGCTCACCAACACCGCCGACGTGATCCGGCTGATCATCCGGGACGAGGCCGTGCACGGGTACTACATCGGCTACAAGTACCAGAAGGGCCTCGCCGAGCTCACCTCGGCCGAGCAGCAGGAGCTCAAGGACTACACCTTCGAGCTGCTCTTCGAGCTGTACGACAACGAGGTCGAGTACACGCAGGACCTCTACGACGGCGTCGGCCTCACCGAGGACGTCAAGAAGTTCCTGCGCTACAACGCCAACAAGGCGCTGATGAACCTCGGGTACGAGGGCCTCTTCCCCAAGGACGAGACCGACGTCAACCCGGCGATCCTCTCCGCCCTGTCGCCCAACGCCGACGAGAACCACGACTTCTTCTCCGGCTCGGGCTCGTCCTACGTGATCGGCAAGGCCGTCAACACCGAGGACGACGACTGGGACTTCTGAGCCCACCCGCTGAGCTCAGGCCCAGCCCAGCACCGCCGTCGGCCCGGGTTCCCCACGAGGGAGCCCGGGCCGACGGCGTGACGGGGTTGGACCGGCCCAGGCGTGGGCCAGCACGTCGTCTACCTGCCTCGACGTACCAGCCAGATCCCCCGCTGCGCTCGCAGGTACCTCAGTGCCGGCTAGGACTTCCTCTTGATGAGGTATGCCGCCCACAGGCCGAGGCCTACGAAGACGATGGCGGCGATCACCCCACCGTGCGGCACGTTGCCCAGACCGGAGAGGTTCGCGAGGACAGCGGACCTATTCACGTCGGGTGCTCCCAACTAGCGGATCGACAACGACACGGGAAGCCTTGGTGCCGCACGCCTACGGCAAGCTTCCTACTTCTCTCTTCGTGCTAGCCAGACCCAGAACCCGATGGCCGCGATGAAGAAGACTGCTGCTCCGGCGCCGCCGAGAGGCGTGTTGAAGATCCCAACGATTCCCATCGGCGCTCCCTGCCGTAGCCGGCACGTTCCGTCGCCCACCAGTCCATCGATCCTGCGGAGAACATGGGCCTGTTGTCTTTCGGTAGGGGAAACATGACGGACGCGAAGCAAGAGCCCGATCAGCCCCCGAGCCGCTGCCACAGGAACGTGTACGCCAGGGCCGCCATGTGCGCCGCTTGGGCATTGGTCGCCGCGCCGCCGTGCCCGCCCTCGATGTTCTCGTACGACAGCACCTCTCGCCCGCCGTCGATGAGCAGCGCCGCCATCTTGCGGGCGTGGCCGGGATGCACGCGGTCGTCGCGGGTCGAGGTCGTGAACAGCACCGGGGGGTAGGCCCGCTCGGCGTCGACCAGGTGATACGGGGAGAAGGTCTGGACGAACTCCCACTGCTCGGGGTCGTCGGGGTCGCCGTACTCGGCCATCCACGAGGCGCCCGCGAGAAGCTGGTTGTAGCGCCGCATGTCCAGCAGCGGCACCTGGCAGACGATCGCGCCGAAGAGCTCGGGGTACTGGGTCAGCATGTTGCCCATGAGCAGCCCGCCGTTGCTGCCGCCCTGGGCGCCGAGCTGCTCGTGGGTGGTGACGCCGCGCTCGACGAGGTCCCGGGCGACGGCGGCGAAGTCCTCGTAGGCGCGGTGGCGGTCCTTGCCGAGGGCGGCCTGGTGCCAGCCGGGCCCGTACTCGCCACCACCGCGGATGTTGGCGACCACGTAGGCGCCGCCCCGGGCCAGCCACGCACGGCCCACCCCGCCCGAGTAGGCGGGGGTCAGGGAGATCTCGAAGCCGCCGTACCCGTAGAGCAGGGTCGGCACGGGACCCTCGACGCCGGTGGGCCGCACCAGGAAGTAGGGGATGCGGGTGCCGTCGGCCGAGGTGGCCATGTGCTGGGCCACGGTCAGGCCGCTGGCGTCGAAGAAGGCCGGCCCGCGCTTGAGGTGCTCGACCTGCACGGCCGACGTCGGGCCGGTGGCCTCGGTGACCCCCGTGGCCTCGGCGACATCACCCAGGCTCACCCGGGAGAAGGTGGTGGGGGTCAGGTAGTCGGTGCCCGTGAGCCACAGGTCGTCCGAGTCGTTCGAGTCGACCGCGGCGACGCTCAGCGTCCCCAGGGCCGGGGCGCCGACGTCGGCCGCCCCGAGGGTCCGGCGGGACCACACGCCGTCGCGCGGGGTGAGGATCTTGAGGTGGTGGGTCACGTCGTCCAGCACCGTGAGGACCAGGTGGCTGCGGGTCCAGCTGACCCCGGCCAAGGAGGAGGACGGCGTCGGGGTGAACAGGGCCTCGAGGTCGCGGTCGCCGGCCAGGAAGTCGAGCAGGCGGGTACCGAGCAGGGCCCCGGCCGGGTGGGTGACGCCCTCGACCTCCCAGGGCTCGCGCAGCTCGATCAGGAGCCACTCGCGCTTGAGGCTGACTTCGGCGCTGGTGGGCACCTCGAGGCGGGTCGCGACGTCGTCGGGCCCCAGGAGGTAGACCTCCTGGTGGTAGAAGTCCAGGGCGCGGACCACGATGTCCCGCTCGAAGCCGGGGGTGCGGTCGTGGTGGGCGCTCACGGCGAGGTCCTCGACCGTGCCCTCGAAGACCACCTCGGCCTGCTCGAGGGGCGTGCCGCGGTGCCAGCGACGTGCGATGCGCGGGTAGCCCGAGGTCGTGGTCGAGCCCGGGCCGGTGTCGGTCGCGACGAACAGGGTGTCGCGGTCGATCCAGCCGGCCCCGCCCTTGGCCTCGGGGCGCACGAACCCGTCGGTGACGAAGGTGCGGGTCTCGAGGTCGAACTCTCGGGTCACGTCGGCGTCCGAGCCGCCGCGGGACAGGTCGAGCAGGGCACGCGTCGAGCCCGGGCGCAGGCGGCTCGCGCCGTGCCACACCCAGCTCTCGCCCTCGGTCTCGGCCAGGGCGTCCAGGTCCAGCAGCACCTCCCACGTGGGGGTGGGCGTGCGGTACTCCTCGAGGGTGGTGCGTCGCCACAGCCCGCGCACGTGCTCGGCGTCGCGCCAGAAGTTGTACAGGTGACCGTCGGCCTCGACGACCACGGGGATCTTCGCCTGCGAGTCGAGCACCTCGAGGACCTCCTCGCGGATGCGCTCGAGCTCGGACCCACCCAGGGCAGCCATCGCCTCGGCGTTGCGCTCCTCGACCCACCGCAAGGCCTCGGGGCCCTCGACCTCCTCGAGCCACAGGTACGGGTCGGCGGGGGCGGTCGCCACGGAGCTGTCGCGCGGCTCGGAGGACGGGGCGGTGGGGGAGGTCACCGGGTCATCCTTGGGTGCGTCGCCCCCTCGCGGCAAACGAACGCGCCCGGGTCTACCTCGCACCTAGCGGCGCAGGTCGTCCAGCAGGTTCACGGCCCGGGCGTGGGTCTCGGGCAGCGGCTCGATCCAGATGCGCGGCGGTTGGCGCATGAGCTCGGTGATCTGGAGCCGGTCGGCGTGCTCGTTGACCTGGTCGCGCATGCGACGCACGGTCTCGCCCAGCTCCCAGTCCCGCCCGACGAGCACCGCGAAGGCCCCGCCACCCAGCGAGGCCATCGGGTGCCCGGGGGCCAGGGCCGAGGTGAGTGCGCGGCCCATCGCGGCCGACCGGGCCATCCGGCGCCACGGCGGGACGTCCCCGGCGGCGACGTCGATGAGGACCAGGCAGTGGGTCATGAAGGCGTGGTGGGCGTGCTTGCCGGCGAGCCCGTAGGTCTCGGCGAGGCGTACGCCCAGGTAGTCGGCGGTCGGCAGGCCGGACTCGGCGTCCATGCAGCCACCGTGCACCTCGGTGGTGTCCTTCGCCGCGGACCAGCCTTCGCACAGCGAGCGCAGCACGTCGAGGCCGGGTTCGGTGTCGACCAGGCGGTACAGGACGGCGAGGTCGTCCAGGGTCTCGGCGATCCCGACCCCGGAGCCTCCGCGCACCTCGCCGAGGCGGAAGGTGGGGGCGGTCGCGTCCCGCCGCGCGGCGACGGCCTCGGTCACGGCGTCGACGGCGGGGTGGTACCAGTCCCCGGGTCGCAGCCAGACGGAGTCCACCGTCGCGGCGCGCCACTGCTCGCGCAGGCTCGCGGCCGTCGCGTCGTGGAGCTGCTCGGAAGGTCTCACGAGGGATGAGAGCGGCGAACCCCGGGGTCATGACGCGAGTTCGGGAGATTTCTTCGCGGCCTGCAAAGTGTCAGCGTTGCGGGTGCGGTGTCATCCCTCGGACGGCGGCAGCCACGGCTTGACGCCGCGTGAGAACCTGTGCGATGGAGACTGCGCACCCGGCGTGGTGAGGAGGCCGGCGTGACGAGCATCGCCAGCGATTGGGAGCTTGCTTCCGACGCCGAGCTCATCACCGCAGTGCGCTCCGGGGAGTCCGCAGCCTTCGGCACCCTGTACGAGCGGCACGTCGACGCCGCCAGGGCGGTCGCCAGACAGTACTCGAACTCCGCGGCCGACGCCGAGGACGCCGTCGCGGACGCCTTCTCCAACGTCTTCGCGACCGTCCAGCAGGGCGGCGGGCCCGACGTCGCCTTCCGTGCCTACCTCTTCACGGCCCTGCGGCGGGTCGCACTCAAGCGGATCGAGACGGGGCGTCGTACCGAGCCCACGGATGACCTCGAGGCCTTCGAGACGGCGGCCGGCGCGGTCGAGTCGACCGAGGAGCCGACCATGGTCGGCTTCGAGCGCGGCCTGGTCTCCGACGCGTACAAGTCGCTGCCCGAACGGTGGCAGGCGGTGCTCTGGTACACCGAGGTCGAGGAGCTCAGCCCGGCCGAGATCGCCCCCGTGCTGGGCCTGACCGCCAACGGCGTCGCGGCCCTGGCCTACCGCGCCCGCGAGGGCCTGCGCCAGGCCTACCTCCAGCAGCACCTCGCCGCCCCGCAGGACGAGGCCTGCACCATCGTCAATCCCAAGCTCGGCGCCTACGTGCGCGGCGGCCTGGCCAAGCGCGAGACCGCCATGGTCGAGCTGCACCTCGACGACTGCGGCCACTGCCGCGGCCTCGTCCTCGAGCTCGGCGACGTCAACCACGGCATGCGCGTGGTCATCGCCCCCCTGGTGCTCGGCGGCGCGGCGTACGTGGTGCTGCAGGGCGTGGGCTTCGGTGGCGCGGTCAGCGCGAGCGCGACGGCGGTCTCGGCTGCCGGGGCGACGGTGGGCGCGGGGGCTGGGAGCGGCGCGTCGGGCAACG
>NZ_JALPKN010000116.1 GCF_023630195.1 Actinotalea sp. C106
CACCAGCCGTTCCTCGGCCGCGGCGAGGGCCTCGGCCATCTCGCTGCCGACCGTGGCGCGGGCGCCGGGGGCCGTGGCGACCGCCACCTGCTGGGGCACCGCCCCGTCGTGATGCAGCCGCAGGACCACCGACTCGAGCACGGCGGGGGTGCTGCGTCCGCGGCTCGCACCGTCGAAGACGGGCCAGGCGGCGAGCGAGCGCACGTCCCGTGCGCCGAGCACGCGCCGGTCGATCCGGTCCAGGAGGAGGGCGGCGCCCCACCCGAGCAGCAGACCCACCGCACCACCGACCCAGGGCGCTGCGCCGGCTACGCCCAGGCTCTCCTCGGCGTCGGACGGCTGGCTCAGGGCGACCAGGTTCCCGGTCGGCAGGTTGGGGGTCGGGCTCTCCTGCTCGACGAGCTCGCTCAGGGCGGTGAAGTAGTCCTCGACCGAGCTCTCGTCCCCGGCCTCGAAGGTCACGCGGATGACGTGGGTGCCGGCGAGGTGCACCGCCTCGGCGCCGTCGGCGACGTCCTCGCGCTCGAGTCCGGCGCCCTCCGAGACGGCGTCGATGAGGAGGTCGTCCTGCTCGAGGACGACCTCGTAGGTGCGGGCGAGCACTCCGGCGTCGTAGGCCGTCTCGGGCAGGTTCGTCACCGGCAGCGGCGGCTCACCCGGCAACGGGGCGGGCTGCGGCGGGGCGATCGGGACGATGTACTGCCCCTCAGCGGTCCATGTCGTCTCTGCGGTCTGCTCGGCAGCCCACGTGGCGGCGAGCCCGCAAGCCACCGCGACGACGAGCGCCACCGGCCAGAAGCGTCGCATGGGCGTCGTTCCGCGGGAGGGCTCTCCCCGTCGATCCGTCACGCGTCTCCACTCTCGGCCGTCGAAGCCATGTCGGTCGGGTGCGCCATGGGCTGCCGCCCGGGCGCTCGTCACCCCAAGCAAACCCGGTCTGAGCACGGAGCGCCACTCAGGGGGCAGAGCGCCGGTCCTCGGGCTCACGGTCGGCCCGGTCCTCGGGCTCACGGTCCGAGGGCTGCTGGCCCTCGGGCTGCTCGTCGGCGGGCTGCTGGGCCCGGGCCCGACGACCTCGTCCCTTCCGGGGCCACGCGGGACGCAACCGAGCCGGGACCGCAGCCGCGGCCTGCTGCACGGTGGGCCGGCACACCAGCATCGCGGCGCCCACGTACACCGCGCCGCCCAGCAGGACCGTGAGGGCGACGAAGGGCCACCCGTCGAGGTCCACCACCTGGTTGGTCACGAGCACCGCACCGACGGCCACGCCGGCCGCGAGCAGGACCAGCCAGGTCTGGGAGTAGGTGCGCCAGCCGATGCCGTCGAGGTGTCGGACGGCGATGGCCCGCACGGGCCACAGCAGCAGCACCCAGGCCGTGAGGGCCACGGCGACGGTGATCAGGCCGCGGTCGGCGAGGAGGATGATCAGGCCGATCTGGACGACGATCTCGACCGACATGATGGCGAGCTCGACCCCGGGCCGACCGGTCGCGAGGAACAGGGCGCGGTGGAACTCCCCCAGGCCGTACCCGATGGCGCGGAAGGCGAGGATCGCCGCGACCCCGGTGGCGGGCACCCACTGCTCGCCGAAGACCGCCGGCACCACGACGTCGCTCGTCATCGCGAGCACGACGAGGGAGGGGACCAGGACGAGACCACCGATCGCCATGCTGTTGCCGAGCGCCCGGCCCAGGCGTGGGGAGTCGTCCCGCAGCTTGGCGAACACCGGGTGCGCCACGCGGCCGAAGACCGCAGCCCCGAGGTCCATGATGACGTTGACCAGCCGGAGGGCCACGGTCCACAGACCGAGCACCGTGGTGCCCAGCAGCACGCCGATGAGCAGGGACTCGCCCTCGTCCCGCGAGTGCCGGAAGATCCGCACCAGCATCGTCTTGGACCCGAAGCCGAGCATCTCGCGCCCAGCGGCCCGCGAGAACGTCCAGGCGGGACGGAAGTCGCTCGTCCACCACAGGACCACGAACGAGACCACGCCGCGGACCAGGGTCTGACCGACCAGGGCCCACACCCCCGCCCCGGCGAGGGCCAGCCCGATCGCCACGACGACGGACAGCCCCGTCGCGAGCACCTGACGCACCGCGAGCTCCTTGAAGCGCAGCTCGCGCTGCAGCAGGCCCGCAGGCACGTTGGAGAGCGAGGCGATGAGCAGCGCCACGGCGAGGGCGGGCAGCACCTGGCCAAGCGCAGGGACGTCGAAGAGACCCGCCATGGCCGGGGCGGACAGGGCCAGCACCGGCGAGAGGATCAGGCCGATCGCCGCCGAGACGTAGAAGGCGGTGCTCGTCACGGCACGGTCCAGGGTGCGCCGCTGGACCAGGTAGGCGGTCAGGCCGCTGTCCGTGACGACGGTCAGCAGGGTGATGAAGACCATCGCCAGGGCGACGATCCCGAACTCCTCCGGGGAGAGCAGCCGACCGAGGATGACGAAGCCGACCAGCGTGCTGCCACGGACCATCCACTTCTCGGCAGCGGCCCACATCACACCGCTGGTGGCCTGCCCGCGCAGGGTCTGCGCCGCCGGGGCGGGCTGGGGTCCCTCAGGTCCGGAAGGGGACGCCGTCATGACTCCTGCTCGTCGGTGTAGCCGGGCGACACGTAACCGGTGCCTGCCACGCCCTCGGGCACGAACGGTCCCTCGGGGGGAGTCCCGACCTCGACCCCGGCCCAGGGGCCGTCCCGGCCGTCGTCCTCCCAGAGCACCGCGTCCCGGTCGTCGCCCCCGTCGGACGGGGAGACCCACACGTTCTCGAGGGTGATCGGCCAGTCCCGGTCGTCGCGCCACAGCAGGTAGCCGGCCTCGTCGGCGCCGGTCAGGTCGATGTTGCGCAGGTCGAAGCCCGCCGGCTCCTCCTGGTCGCCGAACTGCATGGGAAGAAGGAAGAAGCCCTGGTACTCGGTGGTCCCGCTGAGCCGGTCCACGCGCAGCTCGCTCGGCCCCGCCCAGGTCTGGATGACGTCCGCGTGGTGCTCCTCGGGCCCTTCACCGACGGTCTCGACGCGGATGTTCTGCAGCTGGACGACGGCGCCCTCGCGCTGGTCGAGGTTGATCCCCTCGGCCAGTGCCGGGCCGGTGATGAGCAGGCCCTCGACGTGCACCGTGCCCGTCTGGTCCTGCAGGAAGAGCCCGCGGGCGTCGGGCCCGCGCTCGCCCTCCTCGGTGATCCGGATCTCACCACCGACGAGCACCACGTTGCGCCCCCCGTTGATGGTGACGCCCCCGCTGACCTCGACCGGCTCGGGCATCTCGACCACGTAGTCCTGGTCGGGCTCCAGGCTCAGCGCCCGGTTCTCGGCCGTGACCTCGACCGTCTCGGGGTCCTCGAGCTCGGGCGGGGCCCAGGACAGCGCCGGGCCGGCCGCGGGCGCTTGCTCGCCGTCGTCCTCCTCCGTCGGGACGGGACCGGCCCCGGGGTCCGACGCGGGCCCCAGGACCAGGGCCAGCACCATACCCACCACGGCGAGGAGGGCGACCGTCGAGGCGAGGACCGCGGCGAGACGCCAGCGCCGGGCTGCACGCAGCGCCACGACCTCGCCGGCGGTCGGCGACGCGTCAGGAGAGGTGGTGGGGTGCTCCGGCGTCGCTGCCTCGGGCGGGTGGTCGGGGTGCGCTGAGGTCACGTAGGGGTCCTCCGTCGGCGGGCGGGCATCCAGGGGACTGGACCGTCTCGTGGCACGGGACAGCCCTCGGAACGTCGTCGGGATCGGACCAGGTTAACCGTCCCCGTCCCTCCCGGCACGTCAGGGTGCGGGAGGGGAGGGCGTGGGAGGCGTTCACCCGGATGGGCGAGCGACAGCCCCCCCCTGGTGGCGGGGCGCACCGGTCGCGGCTACGTTCGCGGGAACCCCTGTGCCCGACATGTGAAGGCCTGTCCATGGAGTTCCGCAGCATCCACCAGCTCAACGCGGACCTCGCGCGCTGGTCGGAGACCCTTCCGAGGGACATCGACCTCGTCGTCGGCATCCCGCGCAGCGGCATGCTCGCCGCCACGATGCTCGCCCTGCACCTGCACACGCCGCTGGCCGACGTCGACGGTCTCGTCGCAGGCCGGGTGCTCGGTGGCGGGGCGCGCCTCGGTCGCGACACGGACCCCTCCCAGATCGTCGTCGACGCCCGGAAGATCCTCGTCGTCGACGACAGCACCAACCGCGGCGGGGCGATCCGCGCGGCCAAGGCGCGTGTCGCCCCGGCACGGCACCTGGACGGGCGCCTCCTGTGGGGAGCGCCGTACGCGGCCGCCGGCGCAGCCGAGGGACTCCTGGACCACTGGTACGAGAAGGTCAGCCGCCCCCGGGTCTTCGAGTGGAACGTGCTGCACCACAGCGGGCTGGTGGACGCCTGCATGGACCTCGACGGCGTCCTGCTCGGCGTACCGACCAGCAGCCCGCTGCCCCACCACCCGCGGCTCGTCCCCGGGGCGCAGGTCGGCTGGCTCGTCACGCGCCGTCCCGAGGGGGAGCGGCCCGAGGTCGAGCGGTGGCTGACCGAGCACGGGGTGCGCTTCCGCCACCTCGTCATGGCCTCGGACGGCCCCAGCGGGCAGACCGGCCGCCCCGAGGGCCTGCCCCGACCCGACGCCCAGGGCAAGGCGGCCCTCTACACGAGGACCGACGCGTGGCTCTTCGTCGAGGAGGACCTCGACCAGGCACGCACGATCGCGGACGCCGCACGTCGCCCCGTCTACTGCGCCGGGGTGCGGGCGATGATCTACCCGGGGACCCCGCTCGGTGGCAGCCCCCGCCCCCTGGACACGGCGCGCTGGCGCTGGCACGAGGGGGTCCGGATGCAGCGCAAGCGAGCCAGCAGCTGGCGGCGGCGAGCCCAGGGGGTTTGGCGCTCCCGCACCCTCCCCTCGCGCTGAGCACGCCGGGCTTCCCGGGTTCCCCGGGCGCAGGCGGGCACCGAGGGGCACTGAGGACGCCGGGGCACTGATCGCCTCGGACCGCTCATGAGGGGTGCGCGTCCGCCGATCCACGGGGCACGACCTCCGGGTCGCCCGGATCCGCCCCCGCTCGTGAGGACCCGTCCCCGTGGCTCCCCCCACCCCGGCCCGCCGTCTCCACCGGCCCCTGACCCTGCTCGCGGCCCTGCTCCTCGCCGTGGCAGCCGTCAACCTGCCCGTCGCCGGTCTGCCAGCCACAGCGCTGCCGGGCACAGGCCTGCCTGCTTCTCCCCCGCCCGGCACCGTCGCGTCCACCGTCCCGGCAGTCACCACGACCGACGAGGCCCGACCTCGGCTCACGTGGCGGCCCCCAGCCCTGACCTCCCCCGAGGTCGTCAGGATCTCGGCCACCAACCGCGCGCTGCGGCTGGACGACTCCCGTGACTACGTGCTGCAGATGCCCTCGACGCCCCTGGAGGTCGAGGGAGGGCTGACCGTGTCGGGCGGCCGCAACGTCGTCCTCGTCGGCGGGACGATCTCCATCCCGGCCGGGGCCGAGCAGACCAACCACGCCCACCGCGGCCTCTTCCTCAAGAACCAGACGGGCACCGTGCACGTCGAGGGCCTGCTCATCACCGGGGTGGGCCTGGGCGAGGGGATCAACCTCGACCAGCGCGAGGGCGCCGTCGTGCAGCTGCAGAACGTGCGGGTCGAGACCACCCAGGGGTCCCTCGAGACGAACCACGCCGACGTGCTGCAGACCTGGGCCGGGCCGCGGGTGCTCCGCGTCGACCGCCTGTCCGCGGCGACCGAGTACCAGGGCTTCTTCCTGCTGCCCCAGCAGTTCGGCACGCAGGCCCAGCCCGAGGTCGTGGACCTGCGCCGGGTCGACCTGCGCGGCACGCCCGAGAGCGGGTACCTGCTGTGGCGGGATGACCTCGAGTGGCCGCTCACGGTGCAGGACGTGTGGGTGGCCCCGCGCAACCCGTCGAGCCGTGACAGCTTCCTGTGGCCCAAGGGCAGCGGTCCGGGCACCGAGGCGTGGCCCCAGGTCGACGTCGGCACGCCCCCCGGAGGGGAGTTCGTCCCGGCAGGACTCGCCGGCACCGGGTACACCTCGCCCGGCTACACCTCCGCGGGCACGGGCCTGCCGGGAGGAGGCGGGGGCACCCTCCCCAGCGAAGATGAGACGCCCGAACCTCCGCCCACCCCGCGGCTGCACGTGACCGCCCAGGTCACCGGCCCGACCACCATCCCCGCGGGCGAAGCCAGCTCGGTCGCGGTCACCTACACCGAGCACGGCCAGCCCGTGCCCTCCGCCACCCTCACCCTGCAGCGCCACCGCAACGGCACCTGGACCGACGCCGCCACCCTCCCCATCACCAACGGCCACGGCACCCGCCCCCTACGCCCCGGCACCACCACCACCACCTACCGCTGGCGCAACTACAACCACAGCTCCATCACCGCCCCCTTCACCATCACCGTCCAACCGCCCACCCCCCGGCTGCACGTCACCGCCCAGGTCACCGGGCCCACCACCATCCCCGCCGGCGGAGCCAGCTCGGTCGCGGTCACCTACACCGAGCACGGCCAGCCCGTGCCCTCCGCCACCCTCACCCTGCAGCGCCACCGCAACGGCACCTGGACCGACGCCGCCACCCTCCCCATCACCAACGGCCACGGCACCCGCCCCCTACGCCCCGGCACCACCACCACCACCTACCGCTGGCGCAACTACAACCACAGCTCCATCACCGCCCCCTTCACCATCACCGTCCGCTGAGGCTCACCGGCACCGCCCGCCGGGGCGCGACAAGGAGCCAGCGCGACGGCGAGCTGGCCCGACCGCAAGCCCGACCACGGCAGCCCTCGGCCGACAGCACGACGCCCGCCCCGCCGCGAACTGCGGCGAGACGGGCGTCGGGTGAAGCGGGAGCTGCTCAGGCCTGCATGGCCGAGAAGACGACGGCGCCCAGCACCATCCCGAGGATCGTCCCGGCGATGGCCACGCCGAGGGCGATCTTGCCCAGACGCTCCTTGCGGACGATCGCGACGACCGCGAGCACGATGCCCACGGGCCCCAGGACGATCGGCAGGAAGAGCACCGCGATACCGCCGAAGACGAAGGCGAGGATCGAGAAGATGTTCGACTGGTTCGTCGCCGGGGCGCCGGTGCTGGCGCTGGTCGAGGCTGCAGGATCGTAGGTCATACGGGGAGGCCCCCTCCGGTCTATGTCCGCCGGACCCGACGCCCGGCGCGTGCTGAGATGCTCCCAGCGACCGGCAGACCGCGCATCTCAGACACCCCGGACGGACCAGGGCAGCACCGCGCCTTCTTGGCAGCCGACGTGGGCGGGACGGTGCGCGTCGGCTGCCACCCGCAGGCCCGTGCCCGTCCCAGGCTTAGCTTCTCGCAGCGAACCGGCCCTCGGGGGGCAGGCCCCGAGCGTCGTCTTGGCCTGGGGGTCCGCAGGCGGACTCCCCGGCCAGGGCGCTGCCGCCGGGCCCGGTCAGGAAGTAGATCGCCCCACCGTCAGTGGTGAGCGCGGAGACCCCGCGGGCTTCTCCGATCGCGCGGTCGGCGACGGCGTAGCCGAGGTCCTCCCACATCTCGCGCACGACCAGTAGCGCGTCCTCGACGTCCTCGCGCGGGGGTCCGTCCAGCGTCTGCAGGAAGTACAGCTCGCCGACGCCTCCTCGTGGGCGGTCGCACTGTCGTGGGTCGTTGGTCCGCTCCTCGGGCTGCACGTCCATCTCGAGCCGTTCGGCTGTCTCGACCAGGACTGCGGTGAGATCGTCGCGGCTCTGCGCGCCGCTCACCTCGGGCTCGCCTGCGTCGCCCCTCATGGCGCTCACCGTCAGCACGATCCCGATCACCAGGAGCAGGACCCCACCCATCAGCAGTGCGAACGTACCGAGAGGGGGCCGCGCCCCCGCGCGCGGGTCGCGCCCGGTGCCAGTCACTTCGCCCACATCCGATCTCCCGCTCCGAAGGTGTGGCCCACGGTGACAGCGTCGGGATGACCGGTGACGACCGAGACCATGGTCCACAGGCTCTCCGAGGAGGCCTTGTCGTCGTCCGCGTGCCCGGTGACCTCGATGGCCTGCCCGCCGAGGGTGTGCTGCCCTCCGTCGGTCTGGAACGGTACGGCACCGAACGACGCCGCGGCCGGGCCAGCGCCTCCGAAGCGGTCCAGGTCGGCCAAGCCCTGGCCGAGATGCCGAGATGCCGGGGCCGACCCGGCCGTACCCCCTGGACAGCCCCGCCGGGCCCGATCGCACGCTGGACGGAGAGGGGCCACAGTGGGTTGATGCCGAACCATCTCGCCCGCAGCACCAGCCCCTACCTGCAGCAGCACGCCCACAACCCCGTCGACTGGGTCGAGTGGGGCGACGAGGCCTTCGCGAGCGCCCGCGAGCGCGACGTCCCCGTGCTGATCTCGGTGGGCTACTCGGCGTGCCACTGGTGCCACGTCATGGCCCACGAGTCCTTCGAGGACCCGACCGTCGCCGCCTTCATGAACGCGCACTTCGTCAACGTCAAGGTGGACCGCGAGGAACGGCCCGACGTCGACGCCGTCTACATGGAGGCCACCCAGGCGATGACCGGGCACGGCGGCTGGCCGATGACCGTCTTCACCACCCCCGAGGGTGAGCCGTTCTACTGCGGGACCTACTTCCCGCCGACGCCGGTGCAGGGGATGCCCTCGTTCACCCAGGTGCTCACGACGATGGCCGACGCGTGGAGAACGCGCCGGCCCGAGGTCACCCAGAGCGCGACCGCGATCCGGGAGGCCCTGGCGGGCCGCGAGCGCGCCGTCGGGGAGGCGACCGCGCTGGCTGGTCCCACGGGTGACGCAGAGACAGGTGCCGGGCTCGAGGCGGTCTTGGGCCGGGCGGAGGCCTCGATCGCCCAGAGCTACGACGCCGAGCGCGGCGGGTTCGGGGCCGCCCCGAAGTTCCCGCCGTCGATGGTGCTCGCGTGGCTGCTGCGTCGAGCCGCCCGCCGGCCGGACGAGCCGGGCGAGGCCTTCGCCATGGCGCGGCACACCCTGGAGGCGATGGCCCGCGGGGGGATCTACGACCAGCTGGGCGGCGGCTTCGCGCGCTACTCGGTCGACGCGGCCTGGGTCGTGCCCCACTTCGAGAAGATGCTCTACGACAACGCCCTGCTGCTCCGGGCGTACGTGCACTGGTGGCGGGCCGAGACCGACGAGCAGGCCCGGTCCTTCGCCGCCCGCGTCGTCACCGAGACCGCCGACTGGATGGTGCGCGAGCTGCGCACCCCTGAGGGTGGCTTCGCGTCGGCCCTGGACGCCGACAGCCCGGACGCCGACGGCGTCTCGCGGGAGGGCGCGTTCTTCGTGTGGACCCCGGCCCAGCTCCGCGAGGCCCTCGGCGCCGAGGACGCGGCCTGGGCCGCCGGCCTCCTCGGGGTGACCGAGGCCGGGACCTTCGAGCACGGGGCGTCGGTCCTGCAGCGACTGACCGAGCCGACCAAGGCCCCGGGGGGCAGCCGGACCGCAGACCCCGCGAACCTCGACGACCCGGAGGCCGTGGCACGGTTCGACGGCGTGCGCCGCCGCCTCCTCGCCGCCCGCGACCAGCGCCCCCGACCGGCGCGGGACGACAAGGTC
>NZ_JALPKN010000117.1 GCF_023630195.1 Actinotalea sp. C106
GTCCCCCCGCGGTCGGTCGGGGCACCAGCCGGCGTCCAGCGCCCCCGTGCGCGGTGGGGAGGGCGTGGTCGCGCGGTACGACGCCGAGCGCGGGTTCGGCTTCATCGCCCCGGACGCGGGTGGCGCTGACCTGTTCGTGCACGTGTCCGTCCTGAAGGGCACCGAGCCCCTGCAGGAGGGTGACCGGGTCCGGTACGTGGTGCGCCAGAGCGACCGAGGGCCGCAGGCGGACCGCGTCGAGCGGGCGTGATCGCACGCCCTGCCGGCGCTACGGGGTCGCGTAGTCGGGGATACGCATGTCGGCCATCCAGTCGACCCCCTCGGCACGGAGCGCTGAGCCCGTGAACTCTGCGTCGGTGATCAGCAGGTAGGCGCTCGGGTCCGGCCCGTCGTTCCAGGTGGGGTCGACCGCCAGCCACTGGCCCTCCACCCGGACCTTGTTCCACGCGTGCCGACCGCCGTCGAAGACGTCCCCGGAGACCACCACGCTCTCGACACCGGCTTCGTCGAGCAGTGCCTTGTAGGCCGCGGCATAGCTCGCGCAGACGCCGAGGTTGTCGTTCTCGGCCAGCAGCACGCCGCTCGCATCCCACGCGTGGTGGAAGTCGTCGGGGTACCCGAACAGCGAGTTCTCGAAGGCGGGCGTGTCGTACTCGGCCACCTCGATCAGCCAGGTGTTCAGCGCCTCCGCGATCTGCACGTCCCCCATCTCCGGCGTCGTCTCGGACGCGACAGCTGCCTCCACGACCGCGGCCACCTCCGCCTGCAGTCGCGCCGTCTCGGCGGGGTCGTGCACGTAGGTGATGTAGATGGCGCCGTCCCGGTAGTTGAAGCCGCGGAAGCCGATGATGTACGGGTTCTGGTAGACGGCCTCGCCGAGGGCGTCGTCGAGCGCTGGCATCCCCACCCGGTTCTCGTAGTCGGAGACGTCGATGGCGTCCTCCCGCGCGATCAGGTTCGCGGCGAGGTACTCGGTGAACTCGTTGCTGCCCGTCACCGGGTAGTCGACGTCGGGCGCCGTGGTCGATGGCGTGGGCTGGTCGAAGTCCTCGTCGACGGCCTCGGCCACCACGGTGATCGCAGGCATGCCGGTGGTCGGAGCCTCGGCGGTGGCGCGGTCGTTGAACTGGGCGATCTGCTCGTCGACCTCGGCGCGAGTGGCGCCCTCGAGGTACACGGGCCAGGCGAGGGCGGTGCCGCGCCCGATGTAGTTCAACCGCCACGGGGAGGAGGTGCCTCCGGTGACCGTCTCGGGATCGATGTGGGCCGACGTCTGCCGTGTCGCCCCATCGAGCGACGTGAAGAAGAAGCGGGTGGAGAGGTCGTCGAGGGAGGTGACGGACTGGCCGTTCGGGAACTGCTCCTTCCGACTGCGGAGCGGGATCTCGTGCGGCAGCGACGCAGCCACGCCGTTCGCGTCCGTCGGTTGGAGCGAGGAGAAGGCGTTGCCGTCCGTGGCGACCACCCCGTACTCGTACTGGGTGGTGTCGTTGTCGAGTGCGTTGACGGTGGTGCCTCCGCCAGCGACCTCGTCGGCGCTCCAGAGCCGGTAGGTACTGAGCCCATCGTTCTGCAGGATGTCGACGGCTACCTCCTCGCCGGTGAAGACGTCGTGCATCGGGGGCGACCAGGCCGTCTCCGTGGTGATGCCGACGACCTCGACGTCGCGCCGGTGGGACTCGTTCTGCCAGGAGGACACCGTGATGAGGTACTCGGTCGCCCCCGGGACGGGCCGCCACTCCACCTGCAGGGTGCCGTCGTCCGAGGTCGAGTAGCCCACCTCGGGCGTCGGGAGGGCGCTCTCGATCGTGATCGGGTGCACGACCGGCTTCTCGAGCGGTTCGCCCGATGCGTCAAGCTTCTGCACCAGGAAGTACTCGGCGTGGAGGCCCCAGAAGCCCATCCCTGCGGGGTTGAACTGGAACTCGCGCGTCGTGATCGGGGACTCGGAGCCGCTGAGCCGGTAGTACGTGGCTGACGGGAGCGTGTTCCCACTCACCTCGATCTCGCCCTGCCACTGGTTCGCGCGCAGCGAGGTGTTCCGCGTCAGCGCCGCGTCGGTGAACAGCTCGAAGGCGAAGCTGAGGTCGAACTCGTCCCCGTTCGCGGCCGCCATCGCCCTGAGGTCGTAGTCGGCGGGGAACGTGAAGCTGTGGTCGTGCTCGACCTCCTGCGCCGGGGCGTAGGCGTAGTCCCAGTCGTCCTCGGTGACCAGGCCGCCCGGCTGGCCGGGCAGGCCCCACACCAGGAACGCCGTCAGGCCGAGGGCCATCGCGGTCCCGCCCGCGACCAGGCCGACGAGGAGGCCGCGCCGCCGCGGCCGGGTCGTGGGCTTGACGGGCGGGGCAGCCGGGGCGGCGTACGGGTGCAACGGCGGGTAGTAGTGGTTGGTCCACTGCGCGCCGTCCCAGTACCGCTGCCGGCCGGGGGCGGTCGTGTCCGGATACCAGCCGGGGTGGGCGGCCGGGGTGTTGTCGGACATCGTCGCTCGTCTCCTGGGTGCCTGGGCTGCGGAGGAGCCTAGCTGTCGCCGAGAGCCGGTGCGGCGGGACGCCTCCGCCCGACGGGCGCGGTTCACCAGGCCCGCCGTCGGACGCCCGACGGTCCTGAGGCCCTTCCCCCTCCCTGCTCGCTCGGAAGGCCACCAACGCGTCGAGCTCCCGTACGCCCGCACGCCTTCGCTCGAGGGCCGTTCCCCGGCACCCCGCGCTCGCCGGGACTCAGGGCACGAGCCGGAAGGGGGAATGGTTCCAGAAGCCGTTGCGGAGCGTGACCCGTAGGGCTTCGGTGCCCCTGGTCCCCAGGTGCCCCTCGTACGCCTGCGGCTCGCACCCGAGGAGTGGCCCTCGGTCGAGGTACCTGACGCCTGCCCCGATGCGCACCGGTGCGTCAGGGAGCTGGACCGGCGTCGGCCTGCCCCATGCGACTGGGAGCTCCTCGTCGGCGACGACCAGGTACGCGCGGCCGAACAGCCGCATGAACCACCCGTTGAACCAGTGACCCACGACCACGGCGGACACCGTCACACCCACTGCCGGACCTCCGATCCTGTCGTCTCCTCCACGCCTGGTCCGGCGTCCCCCTCGCCCGGGGCAGGCGCAGCGGCCGATGCCGGGGTGCCCGAGCCCGCGTCGCGGTCGGCCGGGAGCACCGCGTCCGCGGGGGCCTTGCGGTGTGGGACGAGGTCGCGCAACCCCACCGCCGGACCTGTCGCCGCGAGAACCGCTCCGATCATGATGAGGGCGAACGACCACAGGCCGATCATGGCGATGAACGAGCCGTGCAGCAGGACGGCGAGCCAGAAGGCGAACGGCCGCAGCCTCCTCGGGCCGATGAGCAGGACCGCGATCAGCATCTCGACGACGATGGCCCCCCAGGCCATCGCCAGGGCGCCCAGAGGCGTCGTCGCGACGAGGTCGAAGAGCGGGGCCAGCGGTCCCGCGGTCCCGAACATGGGGTCGAGGGTCGTGAAGTAGACCGCGGTGCCGTCCTGCCACTCGGCCACCGCGGTCTTGCTCACGCTCGCGTTCACGTAGACCCAGACCATCTGGAACCTCAGCACGTGCGCGGCGGCCCAACCGAGGGGCAGCAGTCGGCTCGTGCCGCGAACCGTGCGGTGCCAGTGGTTCGTCCGGTCGTCGGTGAGGAGGATCAGGGCCAGGAGCAGGGTGACGATCTGCGCGACCGCCTCGCCACCGTCGGGCAGGCTGATCGAGGCCGAGATTGAGATCGTCGCCCAGAGATGGAGGACCCCGGAGATCCTGGGCACGTAGCCCGAGACGACCAGCAGCAGGCAGGCGATCACGATCACGGTGGGAATGTCGATGCCTGCTCCGGGCGCGAGGCAGTAGGCCCCGATCCTCGCGATCCCGTCGCACGACGGACCGCCCTCGCCGGTCCCGGTCGGCACGAACAGGGCCTGCCAGCTGGTGAACAGCAGCACCGTCAGCTGGGCGCCCGCGATGAGGGTTCGTGCGAGGGCGATCTTCCGGGAGCCGGTGGAGGTGTTCTCGAGCGACGCCCTGGTCGCGGCGAGGGCTCGTGTGATCAGGTCTCGCATCGGACGTCCAGGATCGTGAGGAACTGGGGCAGGTGGTCTACCTCGTAGAGGTCCCGGTACGACCATGGCACGGGGTCGGACTGGGCGAACAGCACCGAACCGCACAGGGTGGGGACGGGTGAACCGTTCTCGACGGTCCGCACCTCTGCGTCTGACTCGAAGCGTGCGTCTGACTCGAAGCGCTCGCGGCAGTCGGCCAGGGTGTCGCCGGTCTCGCAGGGGACCCAGTCCTCGTCCGTGAGGTCGAAGAGCAGGGTCCCCGCCTCGGGGCCCTGTGCCCGCTGCGTCCGGCTCAGGCCGAAGGCGTTCTCGGCCCTTCCCTGCGGTGTGGCCACGAGGGACTCGAGCGACTCGGCGTCGAAGAAGTGCAGGTCGGGCTCCGACGGCGAACGGGTGAAGAACCCCCAGCCCTGCGGGGCGAGGTCGATGCTGAACTCGCGCACCGGGCTGCGAACCCCTGAGTCCGACAGGACGTTGCTCGGCAAGGAGTGGAAGACGGAACCGAGAAGAAGCACCGTTCCCGCAACCGCAAGACCCAGCGCCTGGAGCTCCCGCCCGAACCGCGGTCGCTGAGGCCGCATCACCTGGCGAAGGCGCGCGTGAACTCTGCGACGAGCTCTGTCTTCACCAGCTGGCTCGTCGCGGCGTCATCCTCCATGAGGTAGGAGACCGCTGCCGGGACCACGGCGAGCGCGACGACGGCAAGAGTGGCAACCGCCGCATTCGCGTACACGACGACGTTGACGAGCCCACCGACGTACGCAACGACACAGGCCCACGCACCCGCGCCGCATCGCGACGACGGCCCGGCCTCGACGCGGACCTCGGCGTCGTACTCCTCCTCGAGCATCGCGAGGTAGTTGGTCGTGAGGCTCACCAGGCCCTCTTCGACGAGGCGCGGGTCCCCTGACGTGATCCGGTCGAGCACGTCAGACTCGAAGTCCTTGTGGTACTCGAGGTAGACGTCGATGACCTCGGCCAACTTCTCCGGGTCCGCCTTCTCGTGGCTCTCCGCGAAGTTGAGCCTCTTGAGCAGCTCGGGCTCCTGCTCGGCGACACGCCCCGTGCCGTTGAAGAGGAGCTCGAGGATCTCCTCGTGCGAGTACGCGGCCTCGATGCTCTGGAGTGTGGCGTCGCGGCTGAGCTCGCTCCGACCCCCGTCCCGGGTGTCGGCGCCTGCGGCAGTGGTGCTCCCCGTCACGAGAAGCGCCGCGGTGGCAAGGCTGGCAAGAGTCTTGATGGCAATACGCATGAATTCCCCCCCAGGTCGGTACGAACGCGAAGAACATTAACGAGAGCTCCTCGGATATGTCCACCCTTCACGTCCAGGGACTTTCGTCCCATGACATGTCCGGCGCCGGACGGGGGCGGGTCAGATTGCTTCTGACCGGCAGTGCTATAGCATCTTTCAGCCGCACTCGCCTCCCCGAGAAGTGCTCATCGGCGCCCGTGCCTGACGCCGAGGCCAGCTGCCCTAGCTGTCGCCGAGGACAGCGCTCATCGCGTAGTTCGTCATCGTGACGCCGCGCACGGGGAACGTGCGCCGCGCGTCGACGCGGAAACCGTGCGCCTCGAAGAAGCGGCGAGCCGTCTCGCTCGCGTGGGTGGTCAGCCGACGCGCGCCCAGGCGCACGGCCTCCTCCTGCACCCAGGCCATCAGCGCCGTCGCGACACCTCGCCGGGCGTGGTCGGGGTCGACGAACATCATGTCGACGTACCCCGTGGCGTCGACGTCGGTGAAGCCCACGACCCGCTCCCCGACGACGGCGACCGCCGCGTTGCGCTGGCTCTGACGGCTGGCCCACCGGTCGGCGTCCAGGCCGTGCGGAGCCCAGGCCTCGAGCTGCTCGGGGGAGTAGTCGGCTGCGGCCGTGACGTGCACTGCGCGCCGGAAGACCGCGAGGGTGGCCCCGGCGTCCGCCGGCACGCACCTACGAACGGTGACGCTCATGGGCTGAGACTAGGGGCAGGGGACGGGCACCGGCCGGAGGACGCCGGTCCCGCGCATCACCAGGCACCGCTCACGCAGGGAGGTCGCGCATGGCAGCCACGGTCCTGATCGTCGACGCGGCCAACGTCGTCGGTTCGCGGCCCGACGGCTGGTGGCGTGACCGGGTCGGGGCCGCCGAGCGTCTGCTCACCGCGCTCGCTGACCACGCAGCGCCCTCCGGTCGCGCGGCGCTCGCCGGAGGTCCGGCCGACGGCCCGGACGAGGTCGTCGTCGTCCTCGAGGGCCAGGCCCGTGGGGCGCGGGACGAGTGCGGCCCGGGTCTGACGGTCGTGCGGGCCGAGCGGGACGGGGACGGGTGCATCGTCGAGCAGGTGCGCGAGCGAGCGGGCCAGGGCGTCCTCGTGGTCACCTCCGACCGTGAGCTCCGGTGCCGCGTCGCGGCCGAGGGGGCGCAGGTGCAGGGCGCGGGCTGGCTGCTCCGGCAGCTCGAGGCCGGCGGGCCTGCGGTCGGTTCGGACGGGTGAGCGCGGTCGTGCTGGCGTCCCACTCGCCGCGGTGATCCCCTCAGGTCCGCCGGCTCCGCGTCGATGACAAGGACGCAGCGCACCGGGGCACCCTGGTCCTGAGCACCGTGCTCGGGTCGCGCCCTGAGGTCCGGGAGGGGCTCGTGCCGTTCATCACCACCGTCGAGACCGCCACCGACGGCCACACCGACCACGCGCCGCTGCGCCTGCGCCGCCCCACCCTCCCGGCCGCCGTCGAGGCCGTCGGTGAGCTCGCGCAACGCCTCGGCACCACGGGCCGCGAGCGCATCGTGCACGCGAGCGTCCTCGAGGTCGACGAGGCCGAGAACGTCGTCCGCGTGGTCGAGCTCGGCGGGTGCGTACCGAGCCAGCGGCCGCCGGCCGTCGGCTGAGGCGGCCCCTTCGTCGCGCACTCCCGGCCGCCCGCGCCTAACGTGGAGCGCGTCCTGCCGTCCGGATCCCGCCGTCCGCAGCCCCCTGGCCTCGCGCGTCCGTCCCGGACCGGCACCACGAGCGGCTCGGAAGGACCGGCACGATCCAGAAGCGCACCCCCGGCACCGTCTTCTACGTCTCGGTCGGCCTCGTCGTCGCGCTGGTCGCCACGGGTGCCCTCGCGCCGGATCGCCTCAGCGCTGTCTCGGGTGCGGCGCTCGAGTGGGTCAACCAGACCTTCGGCTGGTTCTACATGCTCGCGACGACCCTCTTCGTCCTTGCCTGCTTCTTCCTCGGGCTCGGCCCCTACAAGCACGTCCGCCTCAGCAAGAAGGACCGCGGCCCGGACTACTCGTTCTTCACCTGGCTCGGCCTGCTGTTCGCCGCCGGCATGGGGGTCGGTCTGGTCTTCTGGGGCGCCGCGGAGCCGATCCTGCACTACGTCGACCCGCCACCCGGGATCGAGGCTGAGACCGAGGAGGCCGCCCGCGCGGCCCTGACCTACAGCGTCTTCCACTGGGCGCTCCAGCCGTGGGGCGTCTACGCGATCGTCGGGCTGGCCCTGGCGTACTTCAAGTACCGCAAGGGCAAGCCCGGCCTGATCAGCCACTCCCTGAGCCCGCTGCTCGGCGACCGGGTCGACGGCCCGACGGGCAAGGTCATCAACATCGTCGCGACGGGCGCGACGGCGGTCGGCGTCGCGACCACGTTCGGCTTGAGCGCGCTGCAGGTCAGCGGGGGGATGTCGGAGATCTTCCCGGTGCCCAACACCGTGATCACGCAGATGATCGTCATCGCGGTGGTGACGGTCCTGTTCGTCATCTCCTCGCTCTCCGGGGTGGACAAGGGCGTCCGCTACCTGAGCATGACCAACCTCGGCATCGCGATCGTCCTGCTCAGCGCTGTCCTGGTGCTCGGCCCGACGGCCTTCCTCCTCGAGAGCTTCACGACCTCGGTCGGCACCTACGTGAGTGACTACTTCGACCTGAGCCTGTCCCTCGCGCCCTACTCCGACGGCGCCTGGTACGGCGAGTGGACGATCTTCTTCTGGGCGTGGGTGATCGCCTGGGCGCCGTACGTCGGCATGTTCATCGCGCGGGTCTCTCGCGGGCGCACCGTCCAGGAGTTCGTGCTCGGGGTGCTCCTGGTACCTGCGGTGCTCGGTGCGCTGTGGTTCGTCGTCATCGGCGGGACGGCCCTGGACCTGCAGATCAGCGGGACCACCGACATCGCCGGGCCCACGCAGCAGAACGAGGAGCTCGCCCTCTTCCTCACCCTGCAGAGCCTGCCCGGAGGGCTCGTCCTCAGCCTGCTGGGCCTCCTGCTCATCGTGATCTTCTTCGTCACCTCGGCCGACTCGGCGAGCTACGTGCTCGGGGTGCTGTCCTCGCGCGGCTCGATGGTGCCCAGCAAGGTCGTGCGCCTCGCGTGGGGCGGACTCATCTCGGCCACCGCCGCGGTCCTGCTGCTGAGCGGCGGCCTCGAGGCGTTGCGAGCCGTGGCGATCGTGGCGGCGCTGCCCTTCGCCGTCGTGATCTTGCTGATGGTCGTCTCCCTGATCAAGGCGCTGCGTGAGGACGTCGCGGCGGAACGCTACGACGCCGCGCAGGATGCCCGGGGCTGACCGGGGGCTGCCAGGGAGAGGTCAGGCGGTCGGGTCGTTGACCACGCTCACCATGAGAGGTGAGCCGGTCCGGGTGTCCCGCAGCAGCAGGAGGAACGGCCGGTCGATCTCCGTGTACTGGGGCGCGCTCACCTCGAGCCCGATGGCCGTCGCCGCCGCGGCCTCGGTCCCGTCCTCGTCGACCCGGAGAGCGACCTCCTGGACGACCTGGCTGATCTGGGCCGCGGTTCCCAGGCCTCCGTAGTCGCCGAGGGGATCCAGCCCGAGCTCCTCTAGCGGCGGCAGCAGCTCGTGCCGCCGCTCGATCTCCAGCCGCGGCATCGCCACCGCGACGTCCTGGCTCGGGCTCTCGTCGAGCCTGTCGAGGGTCGCCGCGTCCAGGCCGCACGGCTCGGTGCCCGACGGCGGGAGCACCGCCACGGCCTCGAGGGTGCCGTCGCGGTAGGGCAGGGCCACGGCCTGCCACCCGTCGTGCTCCTGCAGGGTGCCGCCGGCCCCGCTCATCATCGGCGTCTCCACGGTGCCGTGCGGGGTGGTGAAGGCCCCGTCGTGGGTGCTCTCGAACGGCTTGGCCCAACGGGCCTCGAGGTGCAACGCGTTGGTCAGGACCATGGCTGTGCTGGGGTGCAGCGCCTCCAGCAGCGGGTCGATCATGCCTGCGGTGTCCTGGCTGACGCTGTCGTTGATGCGGTCCAGGGCGCTGCCGGAGGGGTCCGCGTAGTCCAGGGGCTCGACCGCGGCGTCGAAGGCGGTGGCGACCGCATCGAGGTAGTCCTGGTCGGGCTCGACGCCGACGGCAGGCCACACGCGGTTGCTGATCCGCAGCGTGTCCGGGGCGTCGTCCTCGCTGGGCGGCTCGCCTGCCGTGAGCGCCGGGGTGAGCTGCGCCAGGCCGGCGTCGTGCGCCTGCAGGGCGGCTGCGAGCTCGGGTGACCAGGCGGGCA
>NZ_JALPKN010000118.1 GCF_023630195.1 Actinotalea sp. C106
TCCGCTGAGCTCCTTCGACCCGCGCTGGGACGTGGCCCGGATCCTGGCCGACGCCGCGGCGACCGGCCTTGAGCCGCCGCGAGGTCCCGCCGCCGTCCGGGCGCGGTCCGTCGAGCTCCTCGAGCAGGTGGGCCTGGGGGCTGAGCACCTCGCACGGCACCCCTTGCGCCTGTCCGGGGGTCAGCGGCAGCGCGTGGCGATCGCCCGGGCCCTCGCGCCCCGGCCCGACGTCGTCGTGTGCGACGAGCCCGTCTCCGCCCTCGACGTCTCGGTGCAGGCCCAGGTGCTGGACCTGCTCACCGACCTGCAGCGCAGCCTCGGCGTCGCGTACCTGTTCATCTCCCACGACCTGGGGGTGATCCACCACCTGAGCGATCGCGTCCTGGTGATGAAGGACGGGCGGGTGGTCGAGGAGGGCGCGACGGAGGCGGTCCTCACCGCCCCGCGGCACGAGTACACCCGCCGCCTGCTGTCGGCCCTGCCCGCGCTGCCCGGCGCGCCGGGACCGCACCGCGACGTGCACGACCACCGCTGACCCACCGACCGTACGGAGAAGAGAGCACCATGGCACCGACCCCCCGTGACCCGCGCCCCATCGGCTTCAACCTGTTCGAGATGGCCTGCGTCGGGCACATCTCGCACGGCCTGTGGGTCCACCCGGAGAACTCGCGGCACCGCTTCAACGACCTCGACTTCTGGGTCGACCAGGCCAGGCTCGCCGAAGAGGGGCTGCTCGACGCGATCTTCCTGGCCGACGTCATCGGCACCTACGACGGGTACCGAGCCGGTCCCGAGACGGCCCTCCAGGAGGCCGTCCAGATCCCCAGCAACGACCCGCTGCTGGTCATCCCCGCGATGGCTGCCGCCACCCGTCACCTCGGCTTCGCGGCGACCTTCTCGACGACCTACGAGCCGCCCTTCGCCTTCGCCCGTCGCGCCAGCACCCTGGACCACCTGACCAAGGGCCGGTTCGGGTGGAACGTGGTGACCTCCTACCTGCCCAACGCTGCCCGGAACTTCGGCCTGCCGGGGGAGGTCGAGCACGACACCCGGTACGCGATCGCCGACGAGTACCTCGACGTGCTCTACAAGCTGTGGGAGGGCTCCTGGGACGACGACGCTGTGGTCCAGGACCGCGAGAACTACGTCTACACCGACCCCGGGAAGGTGCGGTACATCGACCACGTGGGTGAGCACTTCTCGGTCGCGGGGCCGCACCTGGCGCAGCCCTCGGTCCAGCGCACCCCGGTGATCTTCCAGGCCGGCAGCTCGCCGGCGGGCAAGGCCTTCGCGGCCAAGCACGCCGAGGGTGTCTTCGTCGGGGGCCACGACCTCGAGTCCTACCGGCAGAACGTGGCGGACCTGCGGCGGCTCGCGGTCCTCGAGGGGCGCGAGCCGACCGACATCAAGACCTACGCCATGGCGGTGGTGATCGTCGGACGTACCCGGGCCGAGGCCGAGCGCAAGGCCGAGGAGTTCGAGCGCATGTCCCGGGCGGAGGGGTACCTGGCCCATGCCGGTGGTGGGGGCATCGACCTCGCGGCCTACCCCCGCGACGCCCTCATGACCGAGGTGCTCGCCCAGGAGGCGGCCGCCGGCCGGGACCGGACCAGCCGCACGCGCTTCTACCGGGCCGAGGGGACCGTGGCCGACGCCCTGCGGGAGGTCACCCGCTTCGACCGGCCGCCCTTCTTCGCGATCGGGACGCCGAGCGAGGTGGTCGACGAGATCGAGGACTGGGTGCGCGAGACGGACCTCGACGGGTTCAACCTGCGCCAGTTCCTCACCCCGGGCACCCTCGAGGACTTCGTCGAGCTCGTGGTGCCCGAGCTGCAGCGCCGTGGGCTCTACCGGACGCGGTACGAGGAGTCGACCCTGCGTGAGCGTCTCTTCGGCCCTGGGCGCGCGCGCCTGCCCCAGACCCACCACGGGGCCCGCTACCGGGGCGGCGCGAACCTCGGTCCCGTCGGGGAACCACGCGAGGCGACCTCGGTCCTCGCGCGGTGATGTGGGGAGCGGTGGTGCAGGCGCGGGGTCAGACCTTCCCGTAGCGAGCGCGGAAGAACGAGTAGACGCCGTAGGCCGCCAGGCCGAGGGCGACCAGCACCAGGAGCACCTGGCCGAAGGGGGCCTCGAGGATGGTCTGCAGGGCCCCGTCCAGGCCCTGGGCCTCCTCGGGGTCGTGGGTCACCGCGGCCCAGCCGAAGAGCCCGCCGACCACCGCCAGCGCGATGCCCTTGGCCGCGTAGCCGGCGCGACCTGCCCGCTCGCCCCACGTCCCCGGGTGTCGCTGCAGGTCCTCGAGGAACTTCTTCTTCCACCCCTTGACGACGTGGTAGACCCCGACAGCGATGATCCCGAGACCGACCAGGCCCACCAGCACCCGGCCGAAGGGCTGCTCCATGAGGGTGGCCGTCATGCTCGAGGTCTGCTCGTCGCCGCTCGACCCCGACCCGGAGCCCTGGACGCTGCGGAAGGCGGTCGCCGCGAGCACGCCGTAGACCACGGCCTTGGCCAGCGCCTTGACCCGGTCTCCCGCACCGCCACGGACGGCGGCCTCGGTCAGCTGCCACAGGGCGAGCAGGACGAAGCCCGCGACGATGAACCACAGCAGGACGGCCCCGATCGCCGTCGAACCGAGCTGGGCGAGCGCCCCGGACTGGTCGGCCTCGCCGCTCGAGCTGCCCAGGGCCAGCTGCAGGGCCAGCCATCCCAGGACGAGGTGGAGCACCCCGTTGGCGGCGTACCCGAGGCGGGCGCCCTTCTCGACGACGGGGTGGTCGCCGGCCTCGGCGGCGGTCGAACGTGCGGAGTGAGTCATGGCGGACAGGATGGCACCGGGCACGGTGTGGCGCTCGGTGAGCGTCGGGTGGGTATCATCACGAGCACAGGCGTCGACCCGGCCATCACCGGCGAGCCTCCGGAGGAACAGGGCCGCGGTCTCCGGGCGTGCGGCTCCCAGTAGAACCGGACGGGTGGGCCCGTGACAGCCCGCCGACGAGCGGTCGGTCCCCGAACCGGGAACCGGCAAGCGGGGTGGTACCGCGGTGCTCCGGTCCTCGGGCCGGGTCGTCGTCCTCGCACGATGCAGCACAGCCAGCACCGTGACGACCGCACCGTGAGCACCAGGAGCCCCGATGGCCTACCCCTTGCACCGCCCGAGCACCGACGGGCCCAGCGGTGTCCCCGCCTCCCCGGACCTGCCTGCCCTCGAGGACGAGGTGCTCGCGTACTGGCGGGCCGACGGCACGTTCCAGGCCTCGATCGACCAGCGCGAGGCCGGCGTGCACGGTGCCAACGAGTTCGTGTTCTACGACGGTCCGCCCTTCGCCAACGGGCTTCCGCACTACGGGCACCTGCTCACGGGCTACGCCAAGGACGTCGTCGGCAGGTTCCAGACCCAGCGCGGGCGCCGCGTCGAGCGTCGCTTCGGCTGGGACACCCACGGGCTGCCCGCCGAGCTCGAGGCCGAGCGCGTGCTGGGCATCACCGACAAGTCCCAGATCGACGAGATGGGCATCGAGGCCTTCAACAAGACCTGCCGTGAGTCCGTGCTGCGCTACACCGACGAGTGGCAGGAGTACGTCACCCGCCAGGCCCGTTGGGTCGACTTCGAGCACGACTACAAGACTCTCGACGTCACCTACATGGAGTCGGTGATCTGGGCCTTCAAGCAGCTCTACGACAAGGGCCTGGCCTACGAGGGCTACCGGGTGCTGCCCTACTGCTGGCGGGACGAGACCCCGCTGTCGAACCACGAGCTGCGCATGGACGACGACGTCTACGCCTCGCGGCAGGACCCCGCCCTGACCGTCGGTCTGCGCCTCGAGACCGGCGAGCTGGCCCTCCTGTGGACCACGACCCCGTGGACCCTGCCCTCCAACCTGGCCCTGGCCGTCGGCCCCGAGATCGAGTACGTCGTGGTGGCCCCGGGGGAGGGGTCGGCCCTGGCCGGGGAGCGGGTGCTGCTCGCCGCCTCGCGGCTCGCCTCCTACGCCCGGGAGCTGGGTGAGGACCCCCAGGTGCTCACGACGGTCCGCGGGGCCGAGCTCGCCGGGCGTCGCTACACCCCGCCCTTCGGCTACTTCGAGGGGCGCCCGAACGCCCACCAGGTGCTCCTGGCGGACTTCGTCACGACCGAGGACGGCACCGGCCTGGTCCACCTGGCCCCCGCCTTCGGCGAGGACGACATGGCTGTGTGCGCCGAGGCCGGCATCACCCCGGTGGTCCCGGTCGACAGCAAGGGACGGTTCACGGCCGAGGTCCGTGACTACGCCGGGCTGCAGGTCTTCGAGGCGAACCCCCAGGTGATCGCCGACCTCAAGGCCGGGACGGGCCCGCTCGCCTCGGTGGCCCAGGCCCAGCGCGCCGTCGTCGTGCGGCACGAGACGTACGACCACTCCTACCCGCACTGCTGGCGGTGCCGGAACCCCCTGATCTACAAGGCGGTCTCGAGCTGGTTCGTGCGCGTGACCGAGTTCCGCGACCGCATGGTCGAGCTCAACGAGCAGATCACCTGGGTGCCCGACCACATCCAGGAGGGGCAGTTCGGTAAGTGGCTCGCCGGGGCCCGGGACTGGTCGATCTCGCGCAACCGCTACTGGGGGACGCCGATCCCGGTCTGGGTCAGCGACGACCCCGCCCACCCGCGCATCGACGTCTACGGCTCGCTCGCCGAGCTCGAGGCCGACTTCGGCGTCGAGGTGACCGACCTGCACCGACCCTTCATCGACGAGCTGACCCGGCCCAACCCCGACGACCCCTCGGGGGCTTCGACGATGCGTCGGATCCCCGACGTGCTCGACGTGTGGTTCGACTCGGGATCGATGCCCTTCGCCCAGGTGCACTACCCGTTCGAGAACGCCGACTGGTTCGAGCACCACCACCCGGGCGACTTCATCACCGAGTACATCGGCCAGACCCGGGGCTGGTTCTACACCCTGCACGTGCTCGCGACGGCGATCTTCGACCGACCGGCCTTCCGGACCTCGGTCTCGCACGGGATCGTGCTGGGCTCGGACGGCCGGAAGATGAGCAAGTCCCTGCGCAACTACCCCGACGTCAACGAGGTCTTCGAGCGCGACGGCTCGGACGCGATGCGTTGGTTCCTCATGGCCTCGCCGATCCTGCGTGGCGGGAACCTCGTGGTCACCGAGGAGGGCATCCGCGACGAGGTACGCCAGGTGCTGCTGCCCCTGTGGAGCACGTGGTACTTCTTCAGCCTCTACGCGGGGGCTGCCCGCGAGGGCCGGGGGCTGGTCGCCGAGCCGCTCACGGCCGAGCGGGTGGCCGGGCTGCCCGCGATGGACCGGTACCTCCTCGCGCGCACCCGGTCCCTCGTCGAGCGCACCACGGCCCAGCTCGACGCCTACGACGTGCCGGCGGCCTGCGAGTCGGTGCGCGAGCACCTCGACGTGCTGACGAACTGGTACGTGCGCACCTCACGTCAGCGGTTCTGGGACGAGGACCAGTCCGCGTTCTCGACCTTGGCCACGGCCCTCGAGGTGCTCACCCGGGTCATGGCTCCGCTCGCCCCGCTGCTCAGCGAGGAGATCTGGCGGGGTCTCACGGGGGGCCGTAGCGTCCACCTCACCGACTGGCCCGTCCTGGCCGACGACGACGGGGAGACCGAGCTCGGACGTGTCCTCGTGGCGGACCCTGGCCTCGTCGCGGCGATGGACCAGGTCCGCGAGATCTGCTCGGTGACCCTGGGGCTGCGCAAGGCCAACGGGCTGCGCGTCCGCCAGCCGCTCAGCGAGCTCGCCGTCGCCCTGCCGGACCCGGCGGGTGTCGAGCCCTACCAGGGCCTCATCACGGGTGAGCTCAACATCAAGCACCTGACCCTCGTGGACCTCGCCGAGGTCGGCCCCACCGAGCTCGGCGTCACCTCACGGCTCGCGGTCAACGCGCGGGCCGCCGGACCGCGGCTCGGCAAGGGCGTCCAGGCCGTGATCCGCGCGGCCAAGGCGGGGGAGTGGCGTCAGGAGGGTGAGGGCGTCGTGGTCGACACCGCCGACGGCCCGGTGGCCCTCGAGCCTGCCGAGTACGAGCTCACCACCGTCGTCGCGGAGGACGCCCCGGCCGACCAGGTCGCTGCCGTCCTCTCCTCGGGTGGGGTGGTCCTCCTGGACACCGCCCTGGACGACGCCCTGCGCGCCGAGGGCTTCGCGCGCGACGTCGTGCGTGTGGTCCAGGACGAGCGCAAGGCCTCGGGGCTGCAGGTCACCGACCGGGTCCGCCTGCGGCTCGAGGTGCCCGGTGACAGGGTCGAGGCCGTCGAGGCCCACCGCGAGATGATCTGCCGCGAGACCCTCGCGACCGGGCTCGAGCTCGCGGTCGGGTCCCCTGGCCCGGGGGCCGGGCCCGAGTGGGTCGCGACCGCCACGGTCGAGCGCACGGAGGTCGACGCGTGAGCGGCGAGGACGAGGCCCTGCGCGAGGTCTACGCCGGGATCCTCGAGCGCTCGCCCGAGCACGACTTCGAGCCCACCCTCGACCGGGTCCGCGAGGTCTGCGACCTGCTGGGTGACCCCCAGCGGTCCTTCCGCGTGGTCCACGTGACGGGGACCAACGGCAAGACCTCGACCGCCCGCATGGTCGAGCGCCTGCTCCGCGAGCACGGGCTGCGCACGGGTCGGTTCACCAGCCCGCACCTGACCAGCGTGACCGAGCGCATCGCGATCGACGGCGAGCCTGTCACCGCCGAGCGGTTCGTCGAGCTCTGGCAGGACGTGGCGCCCTACGTGCACATGGTCGACCAGCGCTCGCAGGCCGCGGGCGGTCCGCGGCTGAGCTTCTTCGAGGTCCTCACGGTGATGGCCTTCGCGGCCTTCGCCGACGCCCCGGTCGAGGTCGCCGTGATCGAGGTCGGCCTCGGCGGCACCTGGGACTCGACCAACGTCGTCGAGGCCGAGGTCGCGGTGATCACCCCGATCGCGCACGACCACGAGCGGTGGCTGGGCCACGAGCTCACCGACATCGCGGGGGAGAAGGCCGGGATCCTCAAGGAGGGGGCCACCCTCGTCATGGCCGCCCAGCGGGAGGAGGTGGACGGCGTGGTGCTCGCCGCCGCCGCCGAGCGCGGGGTGCGGGTCGTGCGCGAGGGGGTCGAGCTCGAGGTCGCCCAGCGGGCCGTCGCCGTGGGGGGCCAGATGCTCGCGCTGCGCACCGTCGGGGGCCTCTACACCGACGTCTTCCTGCCGCTGCACGGCGCGCACCAGGGTCACAACGCGCTGCTCGCCCTCGCCGCGACCGAGGCCGTGCTGCGCGGCAGCGGCGCCCTCGGCGGTGAGGTGGTCGAGACCGCCTTCGCCGGGATGGACTCCCCGGGCCGTCTCGAGCTCGTCCGCACCTCGCCGGCGGTGCTGGTCGACGCCGCGCACAACCCGGCGGGGGTCGAGGCCCTCGTCGTCGCGGTCGAGGAGGCGTTCACGTTCGAGCGGCTGGTCGGCGTGGTCGGTGTGCTCGAGGACAAGGACGCCGAGCAGATCCTCGCTGGCCTCGAGCCGCTCCTGGCCGAGGTCGTCGTGACCCGGTCGAGCTCGATCCGCGCGCAGGACGTCGACGACCTGGCCGAGATCGCCGTCGAGGTCTTCGGCGAGGACAGGGTGCACGTGGCCGAGCGTCTCGACGAGGCGATCGGGCGGGCCGTGGAGATCGCCGAGGGTGGGACCGAGGGCTCGCCGACCGGGGCAGGGGTGCTCGTGACGGGCTCGGTCACGATGGCGGCCGAGGCGAGGATCCTCTTCGGCCACCGCTGAGAGTGGCCTCGCCGTGCACGGATGTGCAGCAGCCCTGCCTTGACGTGCGTTCTCCGGCCCCCGGATGCTGATCCCGGGGGTGAGGGCCGTGCGGCCCGGACCCGACCAGGGCACCTCTGCAGGGCTGTGGGCACCGCCGCCCCGCCCTGCCGGTCCGTGAAGGGGTGTGCAGCGTGAAGAAGCTGATCAACGACCCGGCCCGCGTCGTCGACGAATCCGTCGAGGGCTTCGGCCTCGCCCATGCCGATCTGGTGACCGTGCACACCGACCCGCTCTACGTGGTCCGCGCCGGTGCACCGATCCAGGGGAAGGTCGGGCTGGTGAGCGGCGGGGGCAGCGGGCACGAGCCCCTGCACGCCGGGTACGTGGGCCTGGGCATGCTCGACGCAGCCGTCCCCGGGGCCATGTTCACCTCGCCCACCCCGGACTCGATCACCCCCGCGACCCTCGCGGTCGACGGAGGCCGCGGGGTGCTCCACGTCGTCAAGAACTACACGGGCGACGTGCTCAACTTCGAGACCGCCGCCGAGCTCGCCGACGCCGAGGGGGTCGAGGTCCGCACCGTGCTCGTCAACGACGACGTCGCCGTCGAGGACTCGCTCTACACGGCGGGCCGTCGGGGTGTCGCCGGGACCGTCGCGGTCGAGAAGATCGCGGGGGCCGCGGCCGAGCGTGGGGACGACCTCGCCGGGGTGGCCGCGGTCGCCGAGCGGGTCGCGGCCAACGTCCGGTCCATGGGGGTGGCGCTGGGCGCGTGCACCGTGCCGCACGCGGGGACCCCCAGCTTCGACCTGACCGAGGACGAGATCGAGATCGGCATCGGCATCCACGGCGAGCCCGGGCGGCGCCGCGTGCCGATGGCCTCGGCCGACGAGATCACCGAGCAGCTGACCACCCCGGTCATGGACGATCTCGGCCTGGGTGGTGGCGAGGAGGTGCTGCTCCTGGTCAACGGCATGGGAGGCACCCCTGCCTCTGAGCTCTACGTGGTGTACCGGCGAGCTCGCCAGCTCCTCGAGGCGCGCGGCGTCACCGTGGCCCGCTCGCTCGTGGGGAACTACGTGACCTCCCTCGAGATGCAGGGAGCCTCGGTCACCGTGCTGCGTCTGGACGCCGAGATGACGGCCCTGTGGGACGCGCCCGTCCACACCGCGGCCCTGCGCTGGTGAGCACGATCTGATCACGACCTCGGCGTCCGGACCCTCTCGGCCCCCACGGAGGGCCGCCGAGTGGCAGGCTGCTGCCGACGGACGAAGGAGGACCATGACTCTGGACGTGACGTGGGCGCTGCAGTGGGTGCGCCGGTCGGCTGAGGTCGTCGCCGAGCACCGGGTCGAGCTGATCGAGCTCGACCGGCAGATCGGGGACGGTGACCACGGCGAGAACCTGCACCGTGGCTTCACGGCGGTCGTGAGCCGTCTGGACGGGCTCGAGACGGCTCCGACCGAGGTCGGTGAGGTGCTCAAGGTCGTCGCGACCACCCTCATGTCGACCGTGGGCGGGGCGGCCGGCCCTCTGTACGGCACGGCCTACCTGCGGGCGGCCAAGGTCACCGGTCTGGCCGAGCTCGGCGGCGACGCCGTCGTCGCCCTGCTCGAGGCAGGGCTCGAGGGGGTGGTGGCCCGGGGCAAGGCGACGACGGGCGAGAAGACCATGGTCGACGCCTGGTCCCCGGCGGTCGCCGCCGCGCAGGAGGCCGCCGCGCGGGGTGACTCGCCCGTCGGGGTGCTCGACGCCGAAGTC
>NZ_JALPKN010000119.1 GCF_023630195.1 Actinotalea sp. C106
CACGCAGCAGGGTCGACCCGGCGGTGGCCTCACCGGCCCGGCTCAGGACCGCGTCGACCTCGCTCGCCAGGCGCGTGACGTCGCGCGGGGCCAGCTCGGCGTCGTCGGCGAGCCAGGCGACCGACTCCGGCGAACGCGCGAGGGCGTCCGCGACGTACCTCGAGCGGGACAGGACGCTGGCCAGTCGCTCGGCCGCGACCCCGGAGTCGCGGAGCAGCTTGAGGTACCAGTGGGTGGTGCCGAGCTCGTCCGACAGGCGACGGAAGGCCAGCAGCCCGCCGTCGGGGTCGCTGCCCTCGGCGAACCAACCCAGCAGGACGGGCAGCAGCTGACGCTGGATCGACGCGCGTCGGCTGACCCCCTCGGTCAGGGTCGCGATGTGCCGGACGGCGCCCGAGGGGTCGCGGTACCCGATGGCCGCGAGCCGCGCGCGGGCGGCCTCGGGGGCGAGGCTGGCCTCCTCACGCGTCAGGCTCGCGGTCGCGGGCAGCAGCGGTCGGTAGAACAGCTCCTCGTGCAGGTGGCGGACGTCACGACGGACCGTGCGCCACCGCTGCATCACCGCCTCCTGGTCGGGGGGCTGCAGCCGCGAGGCACGAGCCAGCCGTCGCAGGTCCACCTCGGCCTCGGGGAGCAGGTGGGTCCGGCGCAGGCGGTGCAGCTGGACCCGGTGCTCGAGGGTGCGCAGCAGGCGGTAGCAGACACCGAGCCGCGCCGCGTGGTCCCGTCCGACGTATCCCGCCGCGGCCAGGGCCGCGAGCGCCGTGAGGGTATTGGGGCTGCGGATCGTCTCGTCGGCCCGACCGTGCACGAGCTGCAGGAGCTGGACCGTGAACTCGACGTCGCGCAGGCCCCCAACCCCGAGCTTGAGCTGACGGTCGGCCTCGGCGGCCGGGACGTGGTCCTCGACCCGGCGCCGCATGGCCTGGGAGTCCTCGACGAAGTGCTCGCGCTCGACCGCGGTCCACACCATCGGGCCCAGGGCAGCGGTGTACTCGGCCCCCAGCTCGAGGTCCCCCGCGACGGGACGGGCCTTGAGGAGTGCCTGGAACTCCCAGGTCTTGGCCCAGCGCTCGTAGTAGGCCACGTGGCTCGCGACGGTCCGCACGAGCGGGCCGTTCTTGCCCTCGGGGCGCAGCGCCGCGTCCACGGGCCACAGCGCGGGCTCGCTCGACGGGCCCGAGCAGACCCGCGCCAGGGCGGTGGCGAGCCGGGCTCCGACCCCCAGGGCCTCGGTCTCCTCGTGGCCCTCGTGCGGCTCGACGACGTAGATGACGTCGACGTCGCTGACGTAGTTGAGCTCGCGTCCACCGCACTTGCCCATGCCGATCACGGCGATCCGGGCGGCGGCGTGCTCCTCCACCTCGGCCCGCGCCAGGGCCAGAGACGCCTCGAGGGCTGCCGAGGCGAGGTCGGCCAGGGCCGCCCCGACGGCGGGCAGCAGCGAGAGCGGCTCGCTCGAGGCCAGGTCGACCGCGGCGATGCGCAGCAGTCTCCGGCGGTAGGCCCGCCGCATCGCGTCGATGCCGTCGGTGCCCGTCGTGCTCGCGACCGGGACGCCGTCCGGCTCGGCACCGACGGCTGCGAGCAGCTCGGCCCGCACCAGGCGCGAGTCGGCACCGATCGGGGTGGGCTCGGCCAGGGCGTCGAGGTCCTCGGGGTGCCGAACCAGGTGGTCGCCCAGTGCCGTCGAGGCCCCGAGCACCGCGAGCAGGCGCTCGCGCTCAGGGCTGGGTCGGTCGAGCAACGTGCGCAGGGCTGCCCTGTCGGGCACCGCACCGGACAGGCGCGCGAGCCCGAGGAGGGCGTCGTCGGGCGATGCCACCCCGCCCAGCAGGTCGAGCAGCGGGGCAGCCTCGTCGACCGGTCCCAGGGCGGCCACGAGGTCGGGGTCCTCGACGAGGGTCGCCCCGCGGGCGGGGTCGACGAACCCGAGGCGGGTCAGGCGCCCGTGCAGGCTCCGCGCGGGCCGCCGCGCGGAGCCTGAGCCTTCCGTGCCCGCGCTCACAGGACCGGGAGGAACCGCTTCAGCTCGAAGGGCGTGACCTGGGCGCGGTAGGCGTTCCACTCCTCGCGCTTGTTGCGCAGGACGAAGTCGAAGACGTGCTCACCGAGGGTCTCGGCCACCAGCTCGGAGCTCTCCATGACGGCGATCGCCTGGTCCAGGGAGGAGGGCAGCGGCTGGATGCCCATGGCGCGCCGCTCACCGTCGGTCAGCTCCCAGACGTCGTCCTCGGCCCCCTCGGGCAGCTCGTAGTTCTCCTCGATGCCCTTGAGGCCCGCCGCGAGCAGCACCGCGTACGACAGGTACGGGTTGGTGGCCGAGTCGACCCCGCGGTACTCCACCCGGCTCGAGTTGACCTTGCCGGGCTTGTACATCGGTACCCGCACCAGGGCCGAGCGGTTGTTGTGGCCCCAGCAGATGTAGCTCGGGGCCTCGGCCCCGCCCCACATGCGCTTGTAGGAGTTCACGTACTGGTTGGTGATCGCGGTGATCTCCGCCGCGTGGTGCAGCAGACCCGCGATGAACTTCCGCGCGGTCGAGGAGAGCTCGAAGGGGGCACCCGGCTCGTGGAAGGCGTTGCGGTCCCCCTCGAAGAGCGAGAGGTGGGAGTGCATGCCCGACCCGGGGTGGTCCGCGAGGGGCTTGGGCATGAAGGAGGCGTGCAGGCCCTGCTCGAGGGCGACCTCCTTGACCACGGTGCGGAAGGTCATGATGTTGTCCGCGGTGGTGAGAGCGTCGGCGTACCGCAGGTCGATCTCGTTCTGGCCCGGCCCGGCCTCGTGGTGGGAGAACTCGACCGAGATGCCCATCGACTCGAGCATCGTGATCGCGGCGCGGCGGAAGTCGTGACCCGTGCCACGTGCCACGTGGTCGAAGTACCCGGCGGTGTCGACGGGGACCAGCGGCTTCTCGGGGTCGGCCGGGTTCTCGAAGAGGTAGAACTCGACCTCGGGGTGCGTGTAGAAGGTGAAGCCCTTGTCCCCGGCCCGCTGCAGGGCGCGCTTGAGCACGTGCCGCGAGTCCGCGAGCGAGGGCTCGCCGTCGGGGGTCTGGATGTCGCAGAACATGCGGGCGGTGCCGTGGCGCTCACCCCGCCAGGGCAGCACCTGGAAGGTCGAGGGGTCGGGCTTGGCGAGCATGTCCGCCTCGTACACCCGCGTGAGCCCCTCGATCGCACTGCCGTCGAACCCGATGCCCTCCGAGAAGGCGTTCTCGAGCTCGGCGGGGGCGACCGCCACCGACTTGAGGATCCCGAGCACATCGGTGAACCAGAGTCGGATGAAGCGGATGTCCCGTTCCTCGACCGTACGGAGCACGAACTCCTGCTGCCTGTCCATGACGCCATCCTGCCCCACGCAGATGTCCGTCGGGTGACATGTCCGGGCTCTGGCACGTCGCACCACTCGCGTCGAGGGCGTCGCAGCAGGTCGTTAGGGTGGTCAGATGGCGCAGATCCGCATCGCACTGGCCCAGATCGACACCTGCGTCGGCGACCTCGCCGGCAACGCGGACCAGGTCCTGACCTGGACCCGCAGCGCCGTCGAGGCGGGGGCCGACCTCGTCGCCTTCCCCGAGATGACCCTCACCGGCTACCCGATCGAGGACCTCGCGCTGCGTGACTCCTTCGCCCGCGCGGCCGACCGTGCGCTGCACGACGTCGCGGAGCGGCTCGTGGCCGAGGGGCTCGGCGAGATCACGGTCGCCCTGGGCACGCTGGGCCGGGACAGCGGTGGCCGCGCGACCAACCAGGCCGTGGTGATCCGTGGCGGCACCGTCCTCGCCCGCTACGACAAGCACCACCTGCCGACCTACGGCGTCTTCGACGAGTTCCGCATCTTCTCCCCCGGCGACGAGGCCAGCGTGGTGCAGGTCGGCGGCCGCAGCGTCGGGCTCGCGATCTGCGAGGACATCTGGCAGGACGCCGGCCCGGTGGACAGCCTGGCGGGCGCCGGGCTCGACCTCCTGCTCGTGCTCAACGGCTCGCCCTACGAGGAGGGCAAGGGCCACGTGCGCTCCGAGCTGGCAGGCCGACGCGCCCGCGAGGTCGGCGCCCCGGTGGCCTACGTCAACATGGTGGGGGGCCAGGACGACCTCGTCTTCGACGGCGGCTCCTTCGTGACCGACGCCGACGGCCACGTGGTCGCGAGCTCGCCGCAGTTCGTCGAGCACCTCCTCGTGGTCGACCTCGCCGCGGACGGCCGTCCCGCGGGCGGCATGCTCGCGGCGCCCCTCGACGCCGACGCCGAGGTCTACAGCGCCCTGGTCACGGGCCTGCGGGGCTATGCGACCAAGAACGGCTTCACCGGCGTGGTGCTCGGGCTCTCGGGCGGCATCGACTCGGCCCTCGCGGCCGCGATCGCCGCCGACGCCCTCGGAGGTCAGAACGTCGTCGGCGTGTCGATGCCCTCGCGGCACTCCTCGGACCACTCGCGCGACGACGCCGCAGACCTCGCGCGGCGCATCGGCGCGGACTACCGGGTCCAGCCCATCGCGCCCATGGTCGACGCCTTCGAGGGCCAGATGGACCTGCCGGGCATCGCCGGCGAGAACCTCCAGGCCCGCGTCCGTGGCGTCATCCTCATGGCCGTGTCCAACGTCGAGGGGCAGCTCGTCCTGGCCACGGGCAACAAGTCCGAGCTGGCCGTGGGCTACTCCACGATCTACGGCGACGCCGTCGGCGGCTTCGCCCCGCTCAAGGACGTCGACAAGTCCCGGGTGTGGGCGCTCGCGCGGTGGCGCAACCAGTCGGCCCTGGACGCCGGGGAGCTCCCGCCCATCCCCGAGGCCTCGATCACCAAGCCCCCCTCGGCCGAGCTGAGCCCCGGCCAGGTGGACACCGACTCGCTGCCCGCCTACGACCTCCTCGACGAGGTGCTCGACGCCTACGTGGAGCACGCCGAGGGGCGCGAGGAGCTGCTGGCCCGCGGCTTCGACGCGGAGGTCGTGGACAAGGTCCTGTCCCTGGTGGACCGGGCCGAGTGGAAGCGCCGGCAGTACCCCCCGGGGCCCAAGGTCACCGCCCTGGCCTTCGGGCGGGACCGTAGGCTGCCGGTCACCAGCCGGTGGCGCGAGCCGCGCGGCCCCGTCGAGGAGTGAGGCAACGATGAGTGAGCCGACGTCGGCCACGCCGGCCCCCAAGCGCGTCCGTGTGCACCACCTGCGCGAGGCCAAGGAGCGCGGTGAGCGCATCACCATGCTCACCGCCTACGACGCGCCGACCGCGCAGATCTTCGACGAGGCAGGGACCGAGGTCCTGCTGGTCGGGGACTCGATGGGCAACGCCCTCTACGGGCACGCGACGACCCTGCCGGTGACGGTCGAGGACGTCCTGCGCCACACCCAGGCCGTCGTCGGCGCCACGCGCCGGGCCCTGGTCGTCGCCGACCTGCCTTTCGGCTCCTACGAGGCCTCCCCCGCCCACGCCCACGCCACCGGCGTGCGGATGCTCAAGGAGGCCGGGGCGCACGCGGTCAAGCTCGAGGGCGGGCGACACGTCGCCGAGCACGTGCGGCTCCTCACCTCGACGGGCATCCCCGTGATGGGCCACCTGGGCTTCACCCCGCAGTCGGAGAACGCCCTGGGAGGCAAGCGGGTCCAGGGACGCGGCCAGGACGCGGCCGAGCGGCTGACCGAGGACGCCCTCGCCCTCCAGGAGGCCGGGGCCTTCGCGATCGTCCTGGAGATGGTCCCTGCCCCGCTCGCCGCGCAGGTCACCGAGGTGCTCGCCGTCCCCACCATCGGCATCGGCGCCGGGCCGGACTGCGACGGGCAGGTGCTGGTCTGGATGGACATGGCGGGCCTGGGCACGTGGTCCCCCCGCTTCGCGAAGAAGTACGCCGACGTCGGTGCCGTGCTCTCCGCCGCGGCGCGGGCCTACAACGACGAGGTGCGCTCGGGGGCCTTCCCGACCGCCGAGCACAGCTTCACGGACTGAGCTGGCCGGATCGAGCTCCGGGGCGCCGTCCCTCAGGCGGGGTCCACGCCCCAGCTGTCGTCCTCGTCCCGTCGACGCCGGTCCTCCTCCTCCCAGGCCTCGTTGCGGCGCCGGGCCTTCTCGAGAGCCTCCGTCGCCTCCTCGCGGGTCTCGTACGGGCCCATCCGTCCCTGCCAGGAGCTCTGCCGGCCCTGCTCGACCTCCCCGGTCGAGGGGTCGTAGAACCACCGTGCTGCGCGCGTCGGGTCCTGGTCCTCGCTCATCCGCGTTCCTTCCGGTCCGTCGGGCTGCCTGCCCGGCACGCTCACCCTCGCGGTGATCCGGGTGCGACGCACGCTGGGCCGCCCGTCCGTAGACTGCCAGGCATGCCGACCGCCCATGCGCCGACGGGCACGCTCGTGCCCGGGACCCTCAGCCCCATCCGCACCGTCCCGAGCAACATCTCCCGACCCGAGTACGTGGGCAAGGACCGTGAGCTGCCGTTCACGGGATCCGAGGTCAAGGACGCCGAGACCATCGAGCGCATCCGCGTGGCCTCACGCATCGCGGCGCAGGCCCTCGCCGAGGTCGGCCGCCACGCGGCCCCCGGGGTGACCACCGACGAGCTCGACCGCATCGGCCACGAGTTCCTGTGCGACCACGGTGCCTACCCCTCGACCCTGCACTACCAGCCCCACCCGCAGCAGGTCCCCTTCCTCAAGTCGCTGTGCACCTCGGTCAACGAGGTGATCTGCCACGGCGTGCCCGACTCGACGGTGCTTCAGGACGGCGACATCGTCAACGTCGACGTCACCGCGTACCTCGACGGGGTGCACGGCGACAACAACGCGACCTTCTTGGTGGGTGACGTCGACGAGGAGTCGCGGCTGCTGGTCGAGCGCACCCACGAGGCCATGATGCGAGGCATCAAGGCCGTGGCCCCCGGGCGCGAGGTCAACGTGATCGGGCGCGTGATCGAGAAGTACGCCTCGCGCTTCGGCTACGGGGTGGTCCGCGACTTCACCGGCCACGGTGTGGGCGAGACCTTCCACTCGGGCCTGATCGTGCCGCACTACGACTCCGCCCCCCACCATGCCGACGTCATCGAGCCCGGCATGGTCTTCACCATCGAGCCGATGATCAACCTCGGCACCCACGAGTGGGACATGTGGGAGGACGGCTGGACGGTCGTGACGAAGGACCGACGACGCAGTGCGCAGTTCGAGCACACCCTCGTGGTGACCGAGACCGGAGCGGAGGTCCTGACCCTGCCATGACCGATCAGACCCATCCCCAGCGGCACCCCTCGGGGGCCTTCGGCATCGACATCGGCGGGTCCGGCATCAAGGGCGCCCCGGTCGACCTCGTCGTCGGCGAGCTCTCCGCCGACCGGGTGCGCATCCCCACCCCGCAGCCGGCGACCCCCGACGCCGTGGCTGCCACGGTCGCCGAGCTGGTCGACTCCTTCGACCTGCCCCGCGACGTACCCGTCGGCGTCACCTTCCCTGCCGTGATCCAGCACGGCGTGGCGCGCTCGGCCGCCAACGTCGACGACTCGTGGATCGGCACCGACGTGAGCAAGGTCGTCGCCAAGGCGACGGGACGCCAGGTGCTGGCGGTCAACGACGCCGACGCCGCGGGTTACGCCGAGACGCTGTTCGGTGCGGCACGCGGGCGCGAGGGCACGGTCCTGGTCGTGACCCTGGGCACCGGCATCGGCTCCTGCCTCGTGGTCGACGGGGCCCTCGTGCCCAACACCGAGCTGGGCCACCTCGAGATCGACGGGCACGACGCCGAGAGCCGGGCCGCGGACTCGGCGCGCGAACGCGAGGACCTGAGCTGGGACGAGTGGGCCGAGCGCCTGCAACGGTACTTCCGCGTGGTCGAGGACCTGCTCTGGCCCGACCTCATCGTCGTGGGCGGCGGCGTGTCCAAGAAGCACCAGAAGTTCCTGCCGCTGCTCGACCTGCGCACCCCGATCATCCCGGCGGGCCTGCGCAACGCCGCGGGGATCGTCGGGGCTGCGGCGCTCGCCGCGCACGGCACCGTCCTGGACTGAGCACGACCGCGGAGCGCGGTCGGCGCCTGCCCGTGGAGCGCGCGGCGGTCAGGCGTCGATCTGCGTGATCCGGCCCTGCACGCTGCGGTCGACGGGCTCGGCGTCGAACATGTGGGTGAGGCCGAGCAGGTCCAGGACCTCGGTCACGACCGCGGGCGGATCGGCGAGGGAGACGGTCAGCCCTTCCTCGCGCCCGACGGTGCAGAACTGGATGAGGAAGGCGATGCCGGTCGAGTCGATGAACGTCACATCGCGGGTGTCGATCACCACGGAGAGGTTGCGGTCCAGCGTGCGCGAGAGCGCGGCCCCAGCCTCGTGACGCAGGGCCTCGTCGATCTCGCCCCACAGCCGGGCGATGGTGCTGTCCGCCGTCTCATGCACGGTGATGCCGCCGACGGGGGGCTTGCTGGTGTCACTCATGGGTCGCCTTCGTCTCTCGATGAGCGTCGTCCACGTGGAGCGAGCCATCGCATCGTCTGGGGCGCCTCACCAGAGCGGGGTCCGGGCAGAGGAGAAGGCGAGTGACACGATATCGCACAGATCTCCGCGACGCACCCACCCTCGAGATGCGGCGCCCGGCACGCGATGCCACCGTGGGCCGATGAGTGACAAGCTGCCCGACTCCTTCGACCCCGACCAGCCCGACCTGCCGACCAAGGCCGTCGATCCGGACCCCGTGCCCGACAAGGACGAGTCCGCCGAGCACGAGCCCAAGCGGACGGCGGAGACCTCGTAGGCCTCCGCCGCGGCGCTTGGTGGGCGGATGAGTCGGCCGGTACGCCGGGTTCTGTCCCCGCGCGGGGTCTCCCCTGCGCGGGTGGCGGCCATCCCTCTACGACGTACGTTGCCGCACGCCTCCAGCGGCCTACCCGGGAGCTCGGGCGAGCAGCCCTCGAACGCTCCCTGTCTGGCCTTGCTCCAGGTGGGGTTTACCTAGCCGCACCGGTCACCCGGCACGCTGGTGGTCTCTTACACCACCGTTTCACCCTTACCGATCGGGCCCGGCCGAGGCCGGACCGTCACGGCGGTCTGTTCTCTGTGGCACTGTCCCGCGGGTCACCCCGGGTGGGCGTTACCCACCACCTCGCTCTACGGAGCCCGGACGTTCCTCGGCAGGTGCGGCGGACCGCACCTGACGCGACCGCCTGGCCGACTCATCCGCATGCCCAGGCTACCGCCCCACGGAGGTGACGACGGTCACCGACCCCGTGGACGGCGTCCTCAGAGCTCCACGCCGGGCCATAGCCTTCGACCGTGCTCGTGCTCCTCCCGCCCTCCGAGGGCAAGACCGCGCCCCGCCGCGGCAAGCCCGTCGACCTCTCCTCCCTCAGCAACCCAGGTCTCACCGAGTCGCGGATCCTCGTCCTCGAGGCCCTGCTCGAGGCGAGCGCCCGGCCCGACGCCGTCGACCTGCTCGGCGTCGGGCCCTCCCTCGCGGCGGAGGTCGAGCGCAACCTCGGTCTCCGCGCGGCGCCGAC
>NZ_JALPKN010000011.1 GCF_023630195.1 Actinotalea sp. C106
GGGGCGGTTCGGGTGGCGGGCGTTCGGGGGGTGGCCGCTCGGGCGGGGCTGCCGGCGCCGGCAAGGGGTCGCGCCGTCGTCTGATCGACTACCCGCGCGCCGGCAAGACCGGCATCCGTCGCTGGCTGCCCTCCTGGCGCCTGGTGCTCGGGGTCTTCCTCTTCCTCGTGCTGCTGGTGGTCGGCTTCGTGGTGTGGGCCTACGCCTCGACCGAGGTGCCCCAGCCCGACGACTTCGCCGAGGCGCAGACCACGACGGTCTACTACGCCGACGGCGAGACCGAGATGGGCACCTTCGGCGTCCAGAACCGCGTGCTCGTCTCGGGCGACCAGATCCCCGAGCACATGCGGCAGGCCGTCGTCGCCGCCGAGGACCGGACCTTCTACGAGAACCCCGGCATCAACCCCGCAGGCCTGGTCCGCGCGGTGTGGAACAACGTGCGCGGCGGGGACACGCAGGGCGGCTCCTCGATCACGCAGCAGTACGCCGAGCGCTACTACTTCGGCACCACGATCGACGACTACCGCGGCAAGGCCCGGGAGGCTCTGCTCGCGATCAAGCTCGCCCGTCAGCAGGACAAGGACGAGATCCTCGAGAACTACCTCAACACGATCTACCTGGGCCGGGACTCCTACGGGATCGAGACGGCGGCGCAGTCCTACTTCGGCGTCGGCGTGGCTGACCTGACCCTCGCGCAGTCCGCCCTGATCGCGGGCATCGTGCCCTCGCCCAACAACTGGGACCCGCACGTGAACCCCGAGCGGGCCGAGGAGCGGTGGAACTACGTCCTGGACGGCATGGTCGAGACCGGGGCCATCACGCAGGCCGAGCGGGACGCCGAGACCTACCCGATCGACCAGGTGGTCGAGTACTCGCGCTCGGACACCATGGCCGGTCCGCAGGGCTACCTGCTGGCCATGGTCGAGAGCGAGCTGACGGCGGAGTCCTCGATCAGCTCTGACGAGCTGCGGCAGCGCGGGTTCCGCATCACCACGACGATCGACCCGTCGATGCAGCAGGCCGCGGTCGACTCGGTGGCCGAGCTCCCCGAGGACGCCCCGGAGAACCTGCGCACCGCGATGGTGACCCTGGACCCGCAGACCGGAGCCATCCGCGCGCTGTACGGCGGCCCGGACTACCTCGAGGTCTCGCGCAACGCCGTGACCCAGGACGAGGCCCAGGCGGGCTCGACCTTCAAGCCCTTCACCCTCGTGGCCTACCTCGAGGCGGGCAACGCCCTGACCTCGCGCTACGACGGCAACAACCGGGTGCGCGTCGAGGGCTTCGGCGAGGAGGGGGTCCGCAACTTCGGGGACGAGAGCTTCGGCAACATCGACGTGGTGAAGGCGACCGCGAGCTCGGTCAACTCGGTCTACGCGCAGATGAACGTCGAGGTCGGACCGGAGGCGACCCTCGAGGCCGCCGTCCGGGCAGGCGTGCCCGAGGACGCGAGCGGCATGGACCCGGTCCCCGCCAACGTGCTGGGCACCGCCTCCCCGCACCCGCTCGACATGGCCCACGGTTACAACACCTTCGCCGCCCAGGGGGTGCGCACCGAGCCGTACATCGTCGAGATGGTCGAGTACCTCGACGGCGGCCAGGTGTACGAGGGCGCCGAGCTCCCGGAGCGGGTGTTCGAGGAGGACGTCATGGCGGACACCACCTACGCCCTGACGCAGGTCGTGCAGCGCGGGTCCGGGACACCGGCCCAGGCGCTCGGGCGGCCCGTGGCCGGCAAGACCGGCACCTCGAACGACAACCGCTCGGCCTGGTTCGTGGGCTACACGCCCCAGCTGACCACCGCCGTCGCGATGTACCAGGTCAGCGAGGACGGCACGACGGCCGAGAGCATCACCCCCTTCGGTGGGTTCAGCCAGATCACCGGCGGCTCGGTCCCGGTCAACCTGTGGACCAGCTACATGAGCCGTGCGATGGACGGCATGGAGGTCCTGCAGTTCCCGCCCCGGGCCGACGTGGGCGAGCCGAACACCCCGCCGCTCGTCGCCGTGCCCAACGTGGTCGGTTCGCACGTCGACGAGGCCCGGGCGGCCCTCGAAGGGGCGGGGTTCGCCGTCGCGGGCACCGAGGTGGCCGACGACGCCGCGCCGGGCACCGTGATCTCGCAGAGCCCGACCGGCGAGGCGCCGTACGGCAGCGCGATCTCGATCTCGGTCTCCACCGGTCCGGCCGCCGCTGAGGTGCCCGACGTCACCGGGCTGCCCGAGGCCGACGCCGTCGCGCGACTCGAGGGGGCCGGGTTCTCGGTGTCGGTGTCCCGCCAGGAGAGCGGCTCGGTCGCGGAGGGTCGCGTGATCAGCGCGAGCCCCAGCGGCGGTGAGGCCGCGCCCGGCAGCACCGTGAGCATCGTGGTCTCGAGCGGGCCGCCCGAGGTGATCGAGGAGCCGGAGCCGACGGAGCCCACGGAGGCGCCCGAGGAGCCCACCCCACCGGATGGCGACGAGGGTGAGGACGGGACGCAGGACGGCGCCGCTCCGAACCCGAACCCCTGACCCGTCGTCCCTGACCCCACGCCGGGGAGGGCCACCACCCCTCCCCGGCGCCCCGTGGTCGTCGCGGGACGTCTGAGCCGATAGACTGCCGCGTTGCTGCGTGGAGACCACGGTGCCATCACCGCACGGGCCATGCCGCAGACGCGCAACACCCTCCTGTCACGGAGAGACCGTGACCGCTGAGTCCACAGGAGGTGGGTACTCGCATGCGTCAGTACGAAATGATGATCATCCTCGACCCCGACATCGAGGAGCGCACCGTCGCCCCTTCGCTCGACAAGTACCTCTCGGTGGTCACGACCTCCGGCGGGACCGTCGACAAGGTCGACATCTGGGGCCGTCGTCGCCTCGCCTACGAGATCAACAAGAAGGCCGAGGGCATCTACGCGGTGGTCGACTTCACCGCCACCCCGGCCACCGCCAAGGAGCTCGACCGGCAGCTCGGCCTCAACGAGGCCGTGGTGCGCACGAAGGTCATGCGCCCCGACGCCCACTGAGCGTCGTCCCACGGCACTGATCCACCCCCACGATCCGAGCACGAGGAGCTGGCATGGCTGGTGACACCATCATCACGGTGGTCGGGAACCTGACCGGAGACCCCGAGCTGCGCTTCACCCCGTCGGGTGCGGCGGTCGCGAACTTCACGATCGCGTCGACCCCTCGGCAGTTCGACCGTCAGAGCAACGAGTGGAAGGACGGCGACACGCTGTTCATGCGCTGCTCGATCTGGCGTGAGGCTGCCGAGAACGTCGCCGAGTCCCTGACCAAGGGCATGCGCGTGGTCGCCCAGGGCCGGCTCGTCCAGCGGTCCTACGAGACCCGCGAGGGCGAGAAGCGGACCGTCGTCGAGCTCCAGGTCGACGAGGTCGGCCCGTCGCTGCGTTACGCCTCGGCCAAGGTCACCCGCGCCCAGCGCTCGGGTGGCGGCGGCGGTGGGTTCAGCGGCGGTGGTGGCGGTGGCGGTGGCTACGGCGGCCAGGGTGGCCAGGGCGGGTCGTCGTCCTTCGACAACGACCCGTGGGCCACGCCGGGACCCTCGGCGGGTGGCGCGTCCTCGGACGAGCCCCCGTTCTGATCTGACCCCAGACACGTACCTGTCCCGCGGCGCGACGGTGAGAGAGCCGACGCGAGCGGGGTGAAGACCGAAGGAGCACCACGATGGCGAAGCCCGTCGTCCGTAAGCCCAAGAAGAAGCAGAACCCCCTCAAGGCCGCCAAGATCGACGTGGTCGACTACAAGGACACCGCGCTGCTGCGCAAGTTCATCTCCGACCGCGGGAAGATCCGCGCTCGTCGGGTGACCGGTGTCACCGTCCAGGAGCAGCGTGCGATCGCGCGGGCCGTCAAGAACGCCCGCGAGATGGCCCTGCTGCCGTACTCGAGCTCGGCTCGCTGAGAAAGGCTGATCGAGATGGCAAAGCTCATCCTGACCCATGAGGTGACCGGCCTCGGTGCCCCCGGTGACATGGTCGAGGTGAAGGACGGGTACGCCCGGAACTTCCTCCTCCCCCGTGGCCTGGCGACCCCGTGGTCCAAGGGCGCCGAGAAGCAGATCGCCGGGATCCGCAAGGCCCGCAAGGCCCGCGAGATCGCGACCCTCGACGAGGCGCGCGCCGTGCGTGACTCGCTCCAGGCCAAGCCCGTGACGGTCACCGTCCGCGCCGGTGCCTCGGGCCGCCTCTTCGGCGCTGTCACCACGACCGACATCGCCGAGGCCGTTGCGGCCCAGGGCGGCCCGTCGATCGACAAGCGGAAGGTCGAGATCGGTCAGCCGATCAAGTCCCTCGGCGAGTTCCAGGTGCAGGTCCGCCTGCACGAGGACGTCTCGGCGCAGATCGACGTCCGCGTGGTCCCCGAGGCCTGAGCCTCGACACACACGCAGCACCCGGCGCCCCGGCGCCACGCAGCACCGACGAGGCCCGGCTCCCATCACGGGGGCCGGGCCTCGTCGCGTGCTCAGGCGGGCGTCGAGGTGAGCTGGTCCGGCGGGATCATCACGGCGAGGCAGCGCCGCAGCGAGGTGATGATCGTCGCGACGACGAAGGACTCGGCGTCCGTTCCGCCGTCGCTCTGCCGACGACGCAGCGCCCGCGTGAGATCGGTGATGGCCTCGTCGACCTCGCGCTGCAGGTCCTCGGAGGCAGGCTCGAGGCCGATCTGCTCGATAGTGGGCACCAGGGCGCACAGGGCGCGGGCGATCGGCTCGCGCAGGTCCTCCGGTGACTCGCTGAGGTCTTGGCCCCACGGCTGGTCCTCGAGGAGGTCGTAGAGGTCGTCGATCAGGAGCACCACGCGCTCGAGGCTGCGGAAGGCCTCGTAGTCCTCGTCCACCGAACGTCGGCGGCCGCGTCGGACCCGCAGGTTCCCCCGGGTCGCGAGCTGGGCGTGCTGCATCGCCTCGCGGGCGGCGGTGGTGGGCGTGTCGAGCTCCGGCCGTCCAAGGGCTGCCCGCTCGACGTTCCCGTCGTCGTCCTCGGCCGGCTCCTCGAACTGCGCGGCGAGGTGCTCCAGGTGCGAGGCGACGGCGGCCCGGAGGCTCGCCAGGGCACGGTCGAGCTGACCGAACGGCAGGCTGGGGAAGGCGGCGTTGATGGCGATGGACAACGCTGCACCCATGCCGAACAGGCCGGCGTAGGCGGCCGCGTACTCGAACTCGTCCCCCTGGCCGAGCAGCAGGATGAAGACGGCGGCCATCGGGACGTACACGGCGTGCTCGCCGAGCATGCGCAGCCCCCCCAGCAGCACCCCCAGCAGCACCACCACGGTGACCACGGGGAACCCTGACCCCATCGTGGCGTCGGCACCGACGGCGACGAGCCCGCCGACCGCGACCGCCGCGAGGGCACGGAGGGACTGGCTGGTCGACCCCGCGACGGTCGGGTACATCATCGCGATCGCGCCGAAGGGCGCGTAGAAGGAGTACTCGCTGAACGGCTCGGGCAGGCGCAGCGCGATCTCCCACGCGATGCTCGCCGCGAGGGCCGCCTTGAGGGCCAGGCCCACGCGGGGGTGGCGGAGCAGCGCGACCAGGCGGCGAGGGGGGTGCGAAGGTGGCGCGGGGGACATGGCCCTAGTCCAGCGCAGCGGGCCCGGGGTCACCACCGGAACGGTCAGCCGCCCGTAACCATCCACGCCTCGCCGCGCGCCCGCAGCCCGGTGGTGACCGCGCGGGCGACCATGAAGATCCCGGCGAAGGCCGCCCAGGACCACGCCAGCCCGGTCACGCCGTCCTCGGCCCACACCCGCACCGCGAGGGCGGCCGGGAGGTACACGGCCAGCGTGAGGAGCCCGACGACGGCGAGGTAGCGCCCGTCCCCGGCCCCGATGAGCACGCCGTCGAGCACGAAGACCCAGCCGGCGACGGGCATGGTCACCGCCACGACGAGCAGGGCGAGGGCGACCGCGCGTCGCACGTCGGGGTCGGCGGTGAACAGCGGGGCGATCCACCACCCGGCGGCCCCGACCACGAGGCCCAGCACTGCCCCGGCGCCGGTGCCCCACTGCAAGGTCCGTCGCAGGACCGCGCGGGTGGTCTGGACGTCGGCCGCCCCGAGCCCTCGTCCGACGAGGGCCTGGGCGGCGATCGCGAGGGCGTCCAGGGCGAAGGCCATCAGCCCCCACACGGCCATCACCACCTGGTGGCCGGCGAGGGTGACGGTGCCGAGCCCCGCCGCGACCCAGGCCGCGAGGAGGATCGCGATGCGCAGGGAGACGGTGCGGACCAGCAGGGGGGCGCCGGTCCGCGCACCCGCCAGGACCCCGGTGCGGGTCGGTCGCATCGGGACCTGCTCGGCCCGCGCCCCACGGGCCACCACCGCGGCGAGGGTGGCCCCCATGGCGAGCTGGGCGATCGTCGTCCCCAGGCCCGAGCCCGCGACCCCCATCCCCAGGCCCAGGACGAGCACGACCGAGAGGACCGCGTTGAGCACGGCCCCCGAGGCCGCGACCCACAGGGGGGTGCGGGTGTCGAGCATGCCCCGCAGGACGCCTGTGGCCGCCAGGACCACGAGCATCCCCGGCAGCCCCGGGGCGGACCACCGCAGGTACGCGACCGCGTGGGGCACGACGTCGGCCGGGGCGCCGAGGGCCTGCACGACTGTGGGCCCGGCGACCCACAGTGCCCCCGCCAGCAGGATGCCCAGGCCGAGGGCGAGCCACATGCCGTCGATCCCGGCCCCCAGGGCCCGACGGCGGTCCCCGGCCCCGAGGGTGCGGGCCACGCTCGCGGTGGTCGCGTAGGCGAGGAAGACGCACAGCCCGACGACCGTGGTGAGGACGGTGCCGGCGAGGGCGAGGCCGGCGAGCTGGGAGGTCCCCAGGCGCCCCACGACGGCGGAGTCGACCAGGACGAAGAGAGGCTCGGCGACCAGGGCCCCGAGCGCGGGAACCGCGAGGGACAGGATCTGACGGTCCAGGGACGGCGTGCCAGACGGGACGGGCTGTCCATCAGGTGAACGGTTCGACAACGGGTTCCTATCCACAGCAGGTGTACGGCGAACACGGTGCTCAGCGCGTGTTCCCACGAGTTCTCCCACGCTATCCACAGTGTTGTCCCCGGCCTGTGCACAACTTCGGGGCACGCTGTCCACAGCTCGTCCCCAGGGTCGTGCACAGGACCGAAGTCCCGCCGCTTGGGGCTTGGCCAGCTTGCCCGTAGCCTCGCGCAGGAAGCACGACGGAGTTCGTCGTCGGCGGCGCAGGCAGTGTGTCAGCGGCGTGCGATAGAACGTCAGTTCGACACGTACGCAAGCGCTGGTGGAGGGTGATCGGTGAGCATCGACGAGCTCGAGCAGGGCCTGGGCGCACGCCGCCCGGAGGCGAGCTTCGACCGCACCCCCCCGCAGGACGTGGGCGCCGAGCAGAGCGTGCTCGGCGGCATGATGCTGTCGAAGGACGCGATCGCCGACGTCGTCGAGCAGATCAAGGGCACCGACTTCTACAAGCCGGCCCACGAGCTCGTCTACGACGCCATCCTCGACCTCTACGGGCGTGGTGAGCCGGCCGACGCCGTGACCGTCTCCGCCGAGCTGACCAAGCGCGGGGAGATCGGGCGCATCGGCGGCGCGCCCTACCTGCACACCCTCATCTCGACGGTGCCGACCGCGGCCAACGCCGGCTACTACGCCCGCATCGTGCGCGAGCGGGCCGTGCTGCGGCGTCTGGTCGAGGCCGGGACCCGCATCGTCCAGCTCGGCTACGCGACCGAGGGCGGCGACGTCGACGACCTCGTCAACAACGCCCAGGCCGAGATCTACGCCGTCACCGAGCAGCGCACCAGCGAGGACTACCTCCCCCTCGCCGAGATCATCAACGGCACCATGGAGGAGATCGAGGCCGCCGGCCAGCGCGGCGAGGGCATGATCGGCGTGCCCACCGGGTTCATCGAGCTCGACAAGCTCACCAACGGTCTGCACCCGGGCCAGATGGTCGTCATCGCGGCGCGCCCTGCTATGGGTAAAGCCCTGGCCCTCGACACCCCTCTGCCAACCCCTCAGGGCTGGACGACGATGGGCGAGGTGCAGGTCGGTGACGAGCTGCTCGCCGCCGATGGCACACCGACCCGCGTCGTCGCGGCCACCGAGGTCCAGGTCGGCCGCCCGTGCTACGCGGTCACCTTCGACGACGGCACCCGCATCGTCGCGGACGCCGAGCACGAGTGGTTCACGGACACGAGGGCGTCCCGCCGCGCGCGGACTGCGGCTGGGCGGGGGCGCAGGGTCACCGGTGGCATCAGGACGACGGCCGAGATCGCCGAGACCCTTCGGTGCGCGACCGCCGAGCGGCGACTCAACCACAGCGTGCCGACAGCACAAGCCCTGGACCTGCCCGAGCAGGACCTCCCCGTCGACCCCTACGCGCTGGGCGTCTGGCTCGGTGACGGCCATTCCGCCTCGGCACGCTTCACCTCCGACGACCCCGAGATTGCCATGCGCATCGAGGGGCGTGAGGACGAGGTTGACGGACCAGGCGTCGAGGGTCGGCTGCGCACGCTCGGGGTGCTGAACGCCAAGCACATCCCGACGCAGTACCTGCGGGCGAGCGAGAGGCAGCGGCGTGAGCTGTTGGCCGGGCTCCTCGACACGGACGGCACCGTCAACCGCACCGGCAGCGTGCAGTTCACCGTCACGGACCAGCGCCTCGCCTTGGACGTGCGCGAGCTCGTGCACAGCCTCGGCTACAGGACAGGGTGGGCGCTCAAGGCCGTGCGTGGCCGCAGCGTGGAGCGGAGCACCGCTTTCATCCTGACCTTCACGACCGACGACGAGGTCTTCGCCCTCGAACGGAAGAAGCTCGTCCACAAGGAGCGGCGACGTCCGTCGACCGCCCGTCTGACGCAGCGCTCCATCGTTGCGGTCGAGCCGGTCGACTCCGTGCCGGTGCGCTGTGTCGAGATCGCCCACCCCGAGCACCTGTACCTCGCGGGCAACGCGATGGTGCCGACGCACAACTCCACCATCGGACTCGACATCGTCCGGTCGGCGTCGATCAAGCACGGCCTGACCTCGGTGGTCTTCTCCCTGGAGATGAGCCGCAACGAGATCACCATGCGCATGCTCTCCGCCGAGGCCCGCGTGCCCCTGCAGAACATGCGCAAGGGCACCATGCGCGACGAGGACTGGCAGAAGCTCGCCTCGACCATGGGCAAGCTCTCCCAGGCCCCGCTGTTCATCGACGACTCGCCCAACATGTCGCTCATGGAGATCCGCGCCAAGTGCCGGCGGCTCAAGCAGCGCCACGACCTCAAGCTCGTGGTGATCGACTACCTCCAGCTGATGAGTTCGGGCAAGCGCGTCGAGTCCCGCCAGCAGGAGGTCTCGGAGTTCTCCCGTGCCCTCAAGCTCCTGGCCAAGGAGCTCGAGGTCCCCGTGATCGCCATCTCCCAGCTGAACCGTGGCGCCGAGCAGCGCACCGACAAGAAGCCTCAGATGAGCGACCTGCGTGAGTCCGGCTCCATCGAGCAGGACGCCGACATCGTCATGCTCCTGCACCGTGAGGACGCCTACGAGCGCGAGTCCCCTCGGGCGGGCGAGGCGGACATCATCGTCGCCAAGCACCGTAACGGCCCCACCGACACCATCGTCGTGGCCTTCCAGGGCCACTACGCCCGCTTCGTCGACATGGCTCCGTCGGGGATGTAGGTGCTCAGAGCCGTGGGGGTCGAGCCTCTGCGACGGTGAGCGCGCACCTCGACGGACGTCATCGCCGGCACCCCCGTGGCCATTCGGTACGGTGTCGCGGCCGACGCCGCGAGGGCTCGGGACGGTAGGGGAGTCGTGGATGAGGCGCGTGCGCGTGGTCGTGGTGGGAGCTCTGGGGGTCGCCCTTCTGGTGGGGTGCTCGCCGTCGGGCCCGGATCAGCCCGAGGTCACCGCGCCGCCGGCCGCGCCCCCCACTCCCGCTGCGAGCCCCACTCCCGCTGCGACGCCCACCCCGACCTCCTCGCCGGCGGCATCAGGACCGCGGGACCTGTCCGACCCCGAGCTGGGGATCGTGTTCACCGACTTCCCACGTGACCAGGACGAGCAGACCGCCGCCGCGATCCAGACGTACATGCTCTTCGAGATCGAGTTCTGGAAGGCGCTCACGACGAACACCGTCCCGCCCGGTCCCTGGGCCGTCGCCTCCGACGAGGCGATCGCGAGGATCAGCGCCCAGGTCGACCCGAACGCCGCGAACGGGTGGAGCGCTGCCGGCACCCTCGGCAGCGCGGTGAGCGAGGTGTCTGTCGACGAGGCGACGGCGAGCCTCGAGATCTGCCTCGACTGGCGGGAGGCGACGTTCACCAACACGGACGGCACCACGGTGAGCGCCGCGGAGGTGGACTCCGAGCCCCTCTCGAAGGCCCACGTGAGCCTGGTCATGGCGTCGACGGGGTGGCAGGTCGACACCTACGAGCCCGCCGGGCCGTGCTGAGACCAGGGCGCCCTCACCACGGCCCGGGATGACCGTCGTGCGCCCACCGCGCCGTGCCCGAGCCGGACCCGCACGAGCGACCACCGTCCCTTCGGTAGTGTGTCGCGGCCGACGCCGCGAGGGCTCGGGACGGTAGGGGAGTCGTGGATGAGGCGCGTGCGCGTGGTCGTGGTGGGAGCTCTGGGGGTCGCCCTTCTGGTGGGGTGCTCGCCGTCGGGCCCGGATCAGCGCGAGGTCACCGCGCCGCCGGCCGCGACCCCCACCCCTGCTGCGACCGCGACGCCCACCCCGACCTCCTCGCCGGCGGCATCAGGAGCGAGTGACCTGTCCGACCCCGAGCTGGGGATCGTGTTCACCGACTTCCCTCGCGATCAGGACGAGCAGACCGCCGCCGCGGTCGAGGCCTACATGCTCTTCGAGATCGAGTTCTGGAAGGCGCTGACGACGAACGTCGTCCCGCCCGGACCGTGGGCCGTGGCCTCGGACGAGGCCATCGCCTGGATCCAGGCGCAGGTCGGCCCCAACAGCGCGAACGGGACCGTGGTGGCGGGGCAGCTCTCCACGGCGATCACGCTGGTGTCGGCCGACGCGGCGAGCGTCGTGCTCGACTCCTGCCATGACCTCACGGGTGTGGCCTTCGTCAGGTCGGACGGATCCACGGAGAACGCCGTCGCGGCGGGTCAGGACGCCACGTCCGGCGCGCGACTCTTCCTCGTCCCCAGCGCGGGCAGCAGCTGGAAGGTCGACACCTACGAGGTCACCGGACCGTGCTGAGAGCTGGTGCGGCCGACGCCGCGGGGCTCGAGACGGTAGGGGAGTAGCGGATGAGGCGCGTGCGCGCGGTCGTGGTGGGAGCTCTGGGGGTCGCCCTTCTGGTGGGGTGCTCGCCGTCGGGCCCGGATCAGCGCGAGGTCACCGCGCCGCCGGCCGCGACCCCCACCCCTGCTGCGACCGCGACGCCCACCCCGACCTCCTCGCCGGCGGCATCAGGAGCGAGTGACCTGTCCGACCCCGAGCTTGGGATCGTGTTCACCGACTTCCCTCGCGACGAAGACGAGCAGGTGGCCGCGGCGGTCGAGGCCTACATGCTCTTCGAGACGGAGTGTGCTGACCTGGCTGGCCGCGACGCCCGACGTGCGTTCGGGGCTGTTAGGCGTGCAGGTCTCGGGCGCAGGCACGACGTCGAGCAGCCGCATGCTTCCTCAGGCGGAGCGCAGGACCGCCCCGACGTCAGGCCACCGCACCGACCGACGACGCAGCCGCCTGCAGCACCTGACGCAGCCACAGATGCCCAGGATCGTGCCGGTGGAGCGGGTGCCACCAGAACGTCTCGCGCAGCGGAGGCGTGGAGAAGGGCAACGGCAACGACCTGAGCGACCGGGTCCGTGCCAGCTCCTGGGCGAGGCGGCCCGGCACCATCGCGACACGATCGGTCCCAGCGACGAGATGACCGGCACCGACGAAGCCGTCCACGGTGACTCGGACCTCAGGGGACACGCCCAGGGACTCGAGCTGCCGCATCGGTGCGGTCTGCACGCGGCTGGGCAGGAACGGTGCCACCCAGGTCGCCTCTGCCAGGTCCGCGAGCGTAGGTGCGTCGCTGAGCCGGCTCGACCCGTCGACCAGGAGTACCCAGGTGTCGTCGAAGAGGGGCGTCCCCTGCGGTTCGGTCACCAGCCCGCGGGGAAGGACGATCCCGTCGACGTCGCGGAGGGCGTCGGTGATCTGCTCGACCATGTCGGGTGTGTGCCTGCCCAGGTGGAGCGCCGCTCGAGGGGCGAGATCCGCGACCGCCCCGCTGAGCGCCTCTCCCAGCACACCGAGGGCGTAGTCCGACAGCAGCACGGTGAAGCAACGGTCCGTGGTGGCGGGGTCGAAGCGCTGGCGGGCCGCGAAGACGTCCCCGACCTGGGCGAGCGCGGCGGCCGCATCCGCCTGCAAGAGCTCGGCCAGCGGGGTGAGCTCGTAGACCTGACCGCGCCGAACGAGCAGCGGATCGCCGAAGTGGCGCCGGAGGCGGGCGAGGGACGCGCTCATCGCCGGCTGGCTGACCCCGAGGCGCTCGGCGGCGCGGGTCACGCTCCGCTCCCGCAGGAGAGACTCGAGGGGGGCGAGGAGGTTGAGGTTGACGTTCGCGATCTCGGTCACGACGAGCCTCCCCGTGCGCCGTCGTTCCGTGGGGCTCCGGGGTGCTGGGTGCTCCGACGCACGACGAGGGTCGGAGTGAGGACGACAGACCGGTGCACGTGGTCCGCTGACCGCTGCGCCTCGTTGAGCACCAGCTCGGTCCCGACCCGGCCCATCTCCTCCCCGGGCTGGGCGATGGTCGTGATCGGGATCGGGCTGTCCCACGCGGCCTGGTTGTTGTCGTACCCCACGACGGCGACATCCTCGGGTACGCGGAGCCTCGGTTCCGAGCTCAGCGCCTGAACGATCCCAGCGGCGAGCAGGTCGGTCGCGGCGACCACGCCGTCGATGAGCCCGTCGAGCACCTGGGGGAGCAGGGCGACGCCGGACTCCCAGCCGTCTGCCCGGTTCACCCCGGCGGGGTTGATCGTCCGGACGTGCTCGACGCCGTGCTCTCGCACCGCGTGCGCGAACCCCGTGGCGCGGTGCTGGACGGGCTCGAGCGAGCTCGGCCCTCCCACGAAGGCCAGGCGTCGGCGTCCCGTCTCGATCAGGTGGGACGTGGCCAGGTGCCCGCCGGACTGGTTGTCGACCGACACGCTGCAGAACTGGCTGCGTGGCACGGCGAGGTTGAGCATCACCGTCGGAGTGGTCGTGGGGTCGTCGTCAGCGATGGCCGCGAAGTGCTCGCTGTCGTTGAGGGTGAGCAGGATGCCGGCGACCCTCGCCTGGGTGAAGGTGCGCAGGTGCTGGGACTCTCGTTCGAGGCGGGTGTTGCTGTTGGCGATCATCAAGGTGTAGCCCGCCCGCTCAGCGGCTGTCTCGGCCCCGCGCGCGACATCGATGAAGAGCGAGTTGCTGAGGTCGGGGAGGACCATGCCCACCGCCGTGCTCGAGCCCGCAGCGAGCGACCGCGCGTTGCCGTTGGGCACGTAGCTCAGCATCGCCATGGCCCGCAGCACCTTCTCGGCCGTGGCCGGGGTGACCCGGTCGGGATGGTTGAGCACGTGCGAGACCGTGCCGAGGGAGACACCGGCCAGGACGGCGACGTCGCCCATCGAGGCCTGGGGGCGAGCGCCCTTGCTGCTCCGCATCATGTGCCCTTCGTCCGCGCAGTGAGCATATCGAACTTTGATTCGCTTCATTCGGCCCGTGAATATCGCCAGGTCGTGCCGTGTGCAGCATGTCACCGGCGCTGGCAGCGCCAGACGGCGTTAGCCGGACCCCCTTGCCTTGCTGTGCGAGGTCACCATAGCCTCACGCCTTGAAGCGCTTCAAAGCGTTCGGACACTTCAAGGAGGAAGTGATGACGTCACAGTTCCGACGGCGCCCTGCCCTGGTGGCAGCGACCGCCGCGATGACAGCCCTGGTGGTGTCGGCCTGCTCGTCCGGCACCGAGGAGGAGGGCGGCAGCGAGGCCCCCGCCAGCAGCGGGAGCTTCGAGTACCTCTCCCTGGCGGAGAACTCAGCCGTCCAGGACACCCTCGCTGCGCTCAGCGAGGACCAGTGCACCGCCGCCGACGAGACCGCCGCCCTCGAGGTGACGACGCAGCCGCAGGCCAGCTTCGACCAGCAGATGCAGCTGCTCGCAGGACAGGGTGCCCTGCCGACCCTCTTCGCAGCGGGCAACTCCCCGCAGGTGATCAAGGACATCCACGGCTCAGGCCAGCTCGTCGACATCGATGCCGCGCTCGAGGAGCTCGGACACCCTGACGCGATCATCCCCGCTGCCCGGTCCACCGTGGAGTCCCTGTACGACGGGGAGCTGTACGTGCTCCCGACCGAGTTCAACGTCGAAGGCATCTGGTACAACGAGGACCTCTTCGAGGAGCATGGCGTCACCGCGCCGACCACCTGGGACGATCTCGTCGCCTCGGCGCAGACCCTGAGCGACGCTGGTGTCACGCCTTTCGCCGCCGCGGGCAAGGACGGATGGCCCCTGACCCGACTCGTCGGGAACTACATCTTCCGTTCCCTCGGACCCGATGCGATGCAGGCGGTCGCCGACGGCGAGGCCTCCCTGACCGACCCCGAGTACGTCGAGGCTGCTGCGGCGGTGGCTGAGCTCGGGGCGGGTGAGTTCTTCGGCCCGTCGGTCGGCTCGATCGACTACACCACGGCCATGAACCAGTTCCTCAACGGCGAGGCTGCCATGTTCTACATGGGCAGCTGGGCCCTGGCGAACTTCAACGACCCCACCCAGAACACCATCGGCGAGGGCAGCATCGGCTTCATCCCCTTCCCGGACGTCGAAGGCGGCGAGGGAGACTCGACCCAGCTCGCAGCCAACGTCGGCGTCCCCCTGGCGATGGCCCAGAACGCCTACGACGCCGGGGCCCAGGAGTGGCTCGGCTGCATCGCCGAGCACTTCGGCGGGGAGTCCCTCACCGAGCAGGGCGTCATCACCGGCTTCGCTGCCGAGGCCGAGGCCACTGACCTGCCGCCCCTGACCGGCGTGGTCCAGGACCGCATCGCGACCGCGGAGACCACCGTGCTCTGGTTCGAGGCGCTGTTCGACTCCAAGGCGCAGACCACGAGCTACACCAACGCCCAGCTCCTCGTCACGGGCCAGATGAGCCCCGAGGACTTCATGGCCGCCGTCCAGGCGGACCTGGGCTGAGTCCCTCCACCCGTGTGCGGGGCGCGACCGGGCATCTGGCCGCGCCCCGCCCCTCCCTCGACACGAAGAGGCTTCGATGGGTCACCTTCTCGGTGACCGCCGTGCGATCGCGCTCCTGCTCGGTCCCGCACTGGTGGTCTACACGCTGGTCATGCTCGTCCCCGTGGCGTGGTCCATGGGCTACACGCTCTTCGAGGGCAACGCCATCAGTGGCTTCACCTTCGTCGGGACGGAGAACCTCTCGCGTCTCGTCGAGGACCCCAACGCGCGGGACGCGCTGTGGTTCACGGTGCGTTTCGCCATCGTCCTCACGCTCGTCCAGGTGGCGGTCGGGTACCTGCTCTCGTTGCTGTACGTCTTCGTGCTCCGCCGGGCCTCAGGGGTCGTCCGGACGCTGGTCTTCTTCCCCGTGGTGCTGCCGACCGTCGCGGTCGCCCTGATGTTCCAGCAGCTCTTCGAGTCCGCCCCCCGCACGGGCCCCGTCAACGCCCTGCTCGAGGCCGTCGGCATCGGTGGGGTGGACTGGTTCGCGAGCGGGTCGACGTCGTTCTGGGTGATCATCCTCATGGAGACCTGGCGGTCGATGGGCTTCTACGCCGTGCTGCTCTACGCGGGCCTGGTGGACATCCCGGAGGAGACCCTCGAGTCGGCACGGCTCGACGGCGCCTCCGGAGCACGGCTCGTGCGGCACATCGTGCTGCCGCTGTCCCTGCCGGTGCTGCTGTCCTCGGTGATCTTCTCGATCAACGGCACGCTCAAGGTCTTCGACTCGGTGCTGGCCCTGACCAACGGCGGGCCGGGCAGCCAGACCACGCCGCTGACGCTGTACATGTACCAGACGTCGTTCGCGTACGGGGAGTACGGGTACGGGAGCTCGATCGCTCTGCTCCTGACCCTGCTCAGCCTGGTCGCCACCCTCTTCATCTTCCGCTCGAGCCGCCGCGACCTCACGAAGGCCTGAACCATGACGACCTCGACCCTCGCCCCCTCGTCCGCGAGCCCTACGACCCGTCCCGCACCGCGGCCCCGTCGCCGACGCTCAGCGCGACGGGTCTGGCACTCGGTGTGGACCAAGGCCGTGACCGCGCTGATCCTGACGATCGTCGTGTACCCCCTCGTGTGGCTGGTGCTCGGCTCCCTCAAGACCCAGCCCGAGTTCCTCAACAACGCGACGTTCGCCCTGCCGGAGAACTGGGCCAACGTCGACAACTACGTCACCGCGATCACGGACGGGAACCTCGGCGTCTACGCGCGCAACAGCGTGCTCGCGGTCTTCCCCGCCCTGGCTCTGACCATCCTGCTCGGGGTCGCCGCAGGATTCGCGCTCGAGGTGATGGTGTGGAAGGGCCGCGCGACGACCCTGCTGCTCTTCCTCGCCGGGATCATGGTGCCAGGGCAGATGATCCTGCTGCCGCTCTTCACCATCTACTTCGAGGTCGGCCTCACGGGGTCCCTGTGGCCGCTGATCATCACCTACAGCGCGATCGGCCTGCCGCTCACGGTGTTCCTCATGGCGACGTTCTTCCGCGGGGTGCCGCGGGAGATCTTCGAGGCCGCCACCCTGGACGGCGCGAACATCTTCCGCATGTTCTTCTCGGTCGGCCTTCCCCTGGTCCGCAACGCGATCTTCACGGTGGCCCTCGTCCAGTTCTTCTTCATCTGGAACGACCTGCTCATCGCGCTCACCTTCACCAACCGCGACGAGCTGCGCACCATCCAGGTCGGTCTGCTGAACTTCCGCGGGCAGTTCGGTCAGGTCGACTACGGGCCGACCTTCGCGGCCATCTGCCTCAACGTGTTCGGCACGCTCGCGGTGTACCTGTTCCTCAACCAGCGCGTGATGAAGGGCCTCACGGCAGGGTCGGTGAAGGGCTGATGGCCGAGGTGGGACGGCTGCGCGCCGAGCACCTGACGAGCGCCCTCGGTATCGGGCCGCGCAGCCCGCGCCTGAGCTGGCAGCTCCGCGGCGCCGATGGCGCTGAGCAGCTCGAGGTCGAGGTCGAGGTCGATCGGGACTCGCGGGGGACGGAGCAGTTCCGACTCCACGGCCCGGCGTCGACCTTCGTGAGCTGGCCCGGTGCCCCGCTGGCCTCCCGGGAGCGGGCGACGGTGCGCGTGCGCGTGCGCCTGGACGACCACAGCACGACGGCGTGGTCCGAGGCACTGGTCGTCGAGGCGGGCCTGGACGAGCAGGACTGGTGCGAGGACTTCGTCTCGCCGTCGCTGTCGGCACCGACGACGGGTCCTAGGCCCGCCTACCTGATGCGAGCGTCGTTCCGGACCCCTGCTTCGGCCGAGAGGGTGCGGGCGTACGTGACGGCTCACGGCGTGTACGACGTCGAGCTCAACGGCCGACGGGCCACGGACGCGGAGCTCACCCCGGGATGGAGCAGCTACGAGCACCGGTTGCGCTACCAGACCCTCGACCTGGGGCCCGGTGTCGAGCCCGGCGAGAACGTGCTCGGCCTGTGGCTCGCCGACGGCTGGTACCGCGGCCGCCTCGGGTTCAACGGCGGGGACTGGGACGTCTACGGCAGCGACGTGGCGGCCCTGGTGCAGGTGGAGGTGCGGCACGACGACGGCCGTGTCGAACAGCTGCCGCTGGACTGGCGTTGCAGCCTGTCGCCCGTGACCGGCGCCGGGCTCTACGAGGGCGAGACGCACGACGCGCGGCTCGAGCCTGACGGATGGGCCCGCGCCGAGTTCGACGACCACGCCTGGGACCGTCCCGTGCGCATCCCCCGGGCGCACTTCTCGCACGCGCTGGTGGCGCCGCCCGGGCCGCCGGTCCGGGTCACGGAGGTGCTGAGCCCGGTTCAGGTCGAGCACCGGGCCGCGGGCACGGTGCGGCTGGACTTCGGGCAGAACATCTCGGGCAAGATCCGCTTCACCGCGACGGCCCCCGCAGGCCACACCCTGACGATGCGGCACGCCGAGGTGCTCGAGGACGACGAGCTCTGCCTGCGCCCCTTGCGCACCGCCGAGGCGGTCGACACCTATGTTTTCGCGGGACGCCCGCACGAGACGTGGACCCCACGCTTCACCCTGCACGGCTTCCGGTACGTCGAGATCGAGGGGTGGCCGACGGGCGAGGCCCCCACGACCGTCGAGGCCCTCGTCGTGCACTCGGCGATGACGCGCACCGGCTGGTTCGAGTCCTCGAACGAGCTGCTCGACCGGTTCCACGAGAACGTCGTGTGGAGCATGCGGGACAACTTCGTCGACCTGCCCACCGACTGCCCTCAGCGCGACGAGCGTCTGGGCTGGACGGGGGACATCCAGGTGTTCGCGCCGGCCGCGACCTTCCTCTACGACAGCAGCGGGGTGCTGCTCAGCTGGCTGCAGGACGTCCTGGCCGAGCAGCGCGCGCAGGGGACGATGCGCAACTTCCACCCGTGGCTCGAGTGTGGTTTCCCTGGCGAGCCCTCCGCCGCCTGGGGGGACGCCGCGGTCATCGTGCCGTGGACGATCTACCAACGCACCGGGGACGAGCAGGTCCTGCGGGACCACGTCGAGGGCATGGCGGCCTGGGTCGACCAGGTCGACCGCCTCACGGCCGGGACCGGTCTCTGGGACGGGAGCTTCCAGCTGGGTGACTGGCTCGACCCCGCAGCCCCCCCGGACCGTCCGGGCGACTCCCAGACCGACGCCCACCTGGTCGCCACCGCGTACCACGCGCACTCGGCGGGTCTGCTCGCGGAGGCGTGCCGGATCATCGACGACCGCCCCCGGGCGACCCGGTACGACGGCGTCGCTCGGCGCGCGCGGGAGGCATTCCGGGCGACGTTCGTCTCGCCCGCAGGACGTGTGGTGAGCGACACCGTCACCGCGCTCGCGGTGTCGATCTGCTTCGACCTCCTCGAGGGGGAGAGCCAGTACGCCGTCGCCGGGGCGCGGCTCGCCCAGCTCGTCCAGGACGGTGACCACCTGATCCGCACGGGGTTCGTCGGGACACCGCTGGTGTGCGACGCCCTCACGCGCACCGGGTCGGTGGACACGGCGTACCACCTGCTGCTGCAGACGCGGTGCCCGTCGTGGCTCTACCCCGTGACCATGGGGGCGACCACCGTGTGGGAACGCTGGGACAGCATGCTCCCGGACGGGAGCGTCAACCCGGGGGAGATGACCTCCTTCAACCACTACGCCCTGGGCGCCGTGGTCGACTACCTGCACCGCAGTGTCGCGGGACTGGCTCCGGCGTCTCCGGGGTACCGCCAGATCCTCTTCGCCCCGCACCCCGGAGGGGGCCTCACCCGGGCCTCGGCGAGCCATCGTGGCCCCCGGGGCCTCATCAGCGCCGCGTGGCACCGCGAGGGTGATCGCTTCCGCCTCACGGTCGAGGTGCCGCCGGGGTCCTCGGGCACCGTCCAGATGCCCGACGGCGGCACACCAGTCCAGGTCACCGCCGGGCGCACCGTGATGGAGTGCCCGTGGCGTCCTGCCGACGAGGACCCGCCGATCCCACGGTCCTGGAACATCCACAGCCCGGAGGACCGGGCTGCCATGGCCGCTGTCGGTGGCGAGGCATGACGGAGGTCAGCGGGCACCGGCGCAGCCTCGAGCAGGCCGCTGCTCTTCTCGTCGGTGCGGACATGTCGAGCACCCGTGCCGGGGCGGGCGTGGCGCGGCTCGTGCTGGCCGACGGCCCGAGCGGGCTGGCGATGAACCTGCCGGACTTCTCCGGCAAGGTCCCCGCGACGAGCTTCCCGGCTCCGGTCGCCCTCGGGGCGTCCTGGGACGCGGCTCTCGTCGAGGAGGTGGCCGGCGCGATCGGCCGCGAGGCACGGGCCGCGGGTGCGGACGTGCTGCTGGGCCCCTCGATCAACATCAAGCGTTCACCGCTGGGCGGACGCAACTTCGAGTACTACGCCGAGGACCCGGTCCTCGCCGGCCACCTGGCCGCGGCCTTCGTCCGGGGGGTGCAGGGGGCCGGCGTCGGGGCCTGCCTCAAGCACTTCGCGGTCAACAGCCAGGAGACCGACCGCATGCGGGTGAGCGCCGAGGTGGGCGAGCAGGCGCTGCGGGAGATCTACCTCGCAGCGTTCGAGCACGTGGTCACCGTCGCCAGCCCCGCGATGGTCATGGCCTCCTACAACCGGGTGAACGGCACGTACGCGGCACAGCACCCATGGCTCCTGACGCAGGTGCTCCGTGAGGAGTGGGGGTTCGACGGAGCAGTCGTCTCGGACTGGGGCGCGGTCGACGACCCGGTCGCCGCGGTCGCTGCCGGGCTGGACGTCCAGATGCCCGGACCGGCCGAGGCCGCCAGGAGCGCGATCGTCGACGCGGTGCCGGAGGGAAGGCTCGCCGAGTCATCGGTCCACGAGGCCGCCGACCGGGTCGCCTCGCTGGCTGCTCGCTGGGCCGGGCGCACCTCCGAGCAGGTCGACCAGGTCGCGCACGACGAGCTGGCGGTGCGGGCGGCCGCTGCGTCCTTCGTCCTGCTGCGCAACGACGGAGAGGTCCTCCCGCTGGACGTCGAGGACCGGCTGCTCGTCGTCGGCGAGCTCGCCGTGGACCCGCACCGCGAGGGCGGCGGGAGTGCGCACGTCCAGGCTGACGCGGCCGACTCACCCCTCGACGCCGTGCGGAGGGTGTGGCGCGAGACCGTGGAGTTCACGACCGGGCACGACGTCGAGGACGCCGCGCGGCGGGCCCGGGGCATGGACGCCGTCGTGGTCGTCGTCGGTCCGCCGGCCGGCACGGACACCGAAGGGCGCGACCGCGACACCCTGGACCTCCCCGCGGACCAGGTGAGGCTCGTCCAGGCGCTCGGCGCGACCGGCGTCCCCACCGTCGTCGTGATCAACGCGGGGGGCGTCGTCGCGACCTCCCGGTGGGACCAGACCGTTGGCGCGGTGCTCGACGTGTGGCTGCCCGGTGCCGGCGGCAGCCGGGCGATCGCGGAGGTGCTGCGGGGGGCGATCAACCCTTCGGGGAAGCTGCCTGAGACGTTCCCGATCGCCCTCGAGGACACCGCGACCTGGCCGGGTTTCCCGGCAACGGGTGGCCGCGCCCTGCACGCCGAGGGGGTGCTCGTCGGGTACCGGTGGTTCGACCGTGCGAGCAAGGACGTCGCCTACCCGTTCGGGCACGGCCTCAGCTACACGCGCTTCGCCTACGCAGACCTGCAGGTGCGGCGGCTGGAGGGCGCGGGTGCCGAGTGCCGGTTCACCCTCACCAACACGGGCCAGCGGGAGGGTGCGGAGGTGTGGCAGGTCTATGTCGCTCACCCAGGAGACCGGGCCGACCAGCCCGTCCGGCGTCTCGTCGCCTTCGGCAAGGAGCACCTCGCCCCGGGGGAGTCGGTCGCCGTGACCGTCGAGCTCGGACGGCGCGCCTTCACCGTCTGGGACGACACCGAGGGCGGATGGACCGTGGCCGGCGGGTCCTACGCCGTCGAGCTCGGGGCTTCCTCCCGCGACCTGCGGGGGCGCGCCGAGGTCGTGCTCGACGGCGAGCGACGTCGGTCGCCGTTGGGTGAGCGCTCCACCCTGCGGGAGTGGGTCGAGCACGACGAGTACGGGCCTCGGCTGATCGCGGCCTGTCACGACGCCGATCCGAGCGGGTCGACGGTCGGCTTCCTGACGAACCCCACGGTCCTGATGATGATCGGAGACATGCCGATCGCGCGCCTTCTGCCGGACCCGGGGAACGCGTTGAGCGAGGCACTGTTGCGGGAGGTGCTTGGTTCGGGTGACCCGGCCTGAGACGGGACGGAGCGCGTCGGCCCCGGGCCCTGACTACCTGAGGACGTCCTCCGCCCGCAGCCCCCGCTCGGCGTGCAGCCCGCGGTACACCCCCGTGCGCAGCTCCACGGCGTAGGCCTCGAGCGACGGCATCCCCACCCCGCGGGCCACGGCGATCTCGGCCTCGACGTCGAAGGGGACGCGCACCATCTGCAGGCCGAACACGTCCGCCGTACTGCCCGCCGGGACCCCCTCGAGCACCACGTAGGACGCCGCCGTCTCGTCGAGCGGGTTGCCCGCGCTCCCCGCGTTGATCAGGGTGCGGCCGTCGCGGACCTTGACGAACGCGTCATGGATGTCGCCGTAGACGACCATCGTGGGCGCGGGCCCCTCCCCGGTGAGCGGGGTGGTCGCGAACATGGCGTCGAACTGCTCGTCGGTGTGCCGGGCGTGGACCCGCACATGCACGCTCTCGGCCGAGGCGTGCAGCAGGCGGATGCGGCGTCCGCTCAGCTCGAGGTGGTGCACCAGGGGCAGCGCCGCCAGCCAGGCGCGGTCGTCCGCGGTGAGCTCCTCCTTCCACCAGGTCATCGGGTCCCCGGGCGGGAACTCCTTGGTGGGCAGCAGGTCGTCCCAGTTGCCGCGCACCGTGACCGAGCAGCGCTCGCGGGTCCGGGCCACGGCCGCCGAGCCCCGGGGACCCTTGCCGGCCACGTCCCCCAGGTTGATGACGGTGCCGATGCCCCGTGCGTCGATGTCGGCGAGCACCGCGTCGTAGGCGGTCATGTTGCCGTGTACGTCGGAGACGACGGCGATCCGCTCGACCACGCCCGCGGTTCCGCTGCTGTCCACGCTGAGAGCCCCCTCGATGCTGGTCCGCTCAGCGTAGCCAGCACCTGGGCGCCGTCCTGCCGTTCCGGCGTCGTCCGACGCCCCCGGCTCTTGTCCACCTCGCTACTGACATGTTAGATGTCAACCATGCATCACCTGCCCCCCGTCCACCGCGTCCTGCTGCGCGATCAAGCCGCCGCGCGCATCCGGTCTGCGATCGTCGACGGGGACCTCGCCCCGGGCCACGTCATCAAGGACACCGCCCTCGCGGCCCAGCTCGGCCTCTCGGTCGCCCCCGTCCGCGCCGCCCTGGTGACCCTCGGGGACGAGGGCCTGGTCGAGACCAAGCCCCAGAGCCACACCCGCGTCACCCCGCTCGACGCCGAGGCGGTGCGTGGGGCCGCCGTCGTCGTCCGCTCGATGCACGAGGTCGCGACCCGCGCGGCCGCCCCGCACCTGACCACCGAGGACCTCGACCGCATGCGCGCCGCCAACGAGCGTTTCGCCGCCGCGGTCCGCTCCGGCGACACCGAGGCGGCCCTCGCGGCGGACGACGACCTGCACCAGGTGCTGCTCGACCGCGCGGGCAACGCCGCGGCCCAGGCCACCGTCACCCGCTTCACCCCGATGATCCGGCGGCTCGAGCGCCAGCGCTTCGCCGCCCCCCACGGTCACGACTCCGTGGACCTGCACGCGCGCCTCATCGAGGCGTGCTCGACCGACGTCGACGCCGCCGTCGCCCTGACCACCGCGATCTGGACCACGCTCGTGCACGAGCTGGACCGCGCCCACCTGGAGGCGACATGACCACCCTCGACGACCACCCTCGTTACCCGCTGCTCTTCGGCCCCTCCCCGGTGCACCGCCTCGACCGGCTCACCGCCGAGCTCGGCGGCGCCGAGGTGTGGGCCAAGCGCGAGGACTGCAACTCCGGCATCGCCTACGGCGGCAACAAGACCCGCAAGCTCGAATACCTCGTGGCCGACGCCCTGGTCCAGGGCTGCGACACGCTCGTCTCGATCGGGGGCGTGCAGTCCAACCACACGCGTCAGGTCGCCGCGGTCGCCGCCCGGGCCGGCCTGCGCTGCGTCCTGGTCCAGGAGAGCTGGGTCGACTGGCCCGACCCGGTGTACGACAAGGTCGGCAACATCCTCATCTCCCGCCTCGCCGGGGCCGAGGTCCACCTGGTGCGGGCCGGGTTCGACATCGGCTTCCGCGAGAGCTGGGAGCGCGCCCTGGCGCAGATCGAGGCCGACGGCGGCAAGCCGTACGCGATCCCTGCGGGCGCCTCGGACCACCCGCTCGGCGGGCTGGGCTTCGCCGGGTGGGCCCGGGAGGTCGCCCAGCAGGAGGAGGAGCTCGGCGTCTTCTTCGACACCGTGGTGGTCTGCTCGGTCACCGGGTCCACCCAGGCCGGCATGGTCGCAGGCTTCGCCCTCGCCGAGGAGCAGGGCGCCCGGTCCCGACGCGTGCTCGGCGTCGACGCCTCGGCAGACCCGGCCAAGACCCGCGACCAGGTGCTGCGCATCGCCCAGAGCACCGGCCGGCGGATCGGCCTCGAGCGTGAGGTGACCCTCGAGGACGTCGAGCTCGACGAGCGCTTCCACGCCGGCACCTACGGGATCCCCGACGAGGTCACCCTGGACGCGATGCGCCTCGCCGCCCGCACCGAGGGCATGGTCACCGACCCCGTCTACGAGGGGAAGTCGATGGCCGCGACCATCCGGCTCGTGCGCGACGGCGAGATCCCGGCCGGGTCGACGGTCCTCTACGCCCACCTCGGCGGTCAGCCCGCGCTCAACGGGTACAGCGCCCTGTTCAGCTGAACGGTGGGTAGGCCGCACCGAGCTGTGCGGCCGCTCGCCACCAGCGGGGCGATCGCCGCGCCGTCAGGCCTGCCCGGTGACGACCCCCAGCATCCCGACGTCGACCTCCCGGTCGGCGTAGACCAGCCGGACGGCCTCGGGGTCGGGGTTGCCGACGTCGGGCCCGCGCCACAGCTGCTGCAGCCCGGCGCGCTCAGCCGCCCGCCGTGACCTGTCGTTGTGCTCGAGGAGGTAGGCGGCGACGGGGACCTCGGGGTGCTGCGTGGTGGCCGCGGACCGTGCGGCGGCGATGAGCTCCTGGGCCATGCCCCGGCCCCAGACCGTCGGGCTGAGGCGGTAGTAGAGGTTCCACACGGGACCGCGGTGCAGGCGGCACCCGCCCATCCCGACCAGGGCGCCGGGCCCCTCGTCGAGCCGGGTGCGCACGGTCCAGAAGTCCAGGCCGCGCTCCTCCCAGCCGGCGATGGTGTCGGTGAGGATCCGCTCGGTGGCCTCGACCGTGGCGTGCCGGCCCGCGGGGAAGTGCGCCCACACCCCGGGGTCGGCGTGCAGGGCATGCAGCTCGGCGAGGTCGCCCTGCACCGGCGGGGAGAGGACGAGCCGCGGCGTCGTCGTGGTCCCGGTAGCCATGCCCGGAGTCTCCCACCGGCGCGCGGGCCGAGCGCGGGTCCCCCCTTCGGGTGAAGCCGCGCTCCGGGGGGCGCGACGGCGGCCTGATGCCCCGTATGGTCGTTTTGTGACCCCGGAGCAGCAGCAAGGCATCGCCCGCGCACTGCTCGACGCCCTCACGGCCCTGGACCCGGAGGATCGGGTCGCCTCGCGCCAGGCGGTGCCCCTCGCGATGGCCCAGCTCGAGGGTCTCGTCGCCGGCGCAGAGGACAAGGCCACGCCCGTGGCCTACGGCGCCCTGACCCTCGCCAACGTGTGCGTGGCCCTGGTCGCGCAGATCAAGGACGTGGACCGGCTCGACGTCATCGCGGCCCTGCGGCCGCTGTTCGCCGAGGAGGCCGGCCGCGAGGCCGCCTGAGGGCGAGGACGGACTCGCGCACCTGGACGCGGTCGCTGCGGTGCAGCGGCTGGGTGTGGACTACTGCCACGGCGCCGACGAGCGCGACCTGATCAGGTTCCTGTCCGTGTGGCACCCCGACGCGACCTGGGACGTCGGTGGGCCGACGTTCACCGGCCACGCCGAGATCCGCTGGGCGATCGAGCGCCAGTGGGAGTCCCTGGCCCGGGGGCACCACTGGAGCACGGGCCTCGAGGTCGAGGTCGACGGGGACTCCGCGGTGGGGCGCAGCGTCGCGCACGCGCTGACCCGTGGGTCTGACGGCACCTGGCGGCTGAGCGTGGGGGAGTACGCCGATCTCTACGCGCGACGTGACGGTCGGTGGGCGATCCTGCGCCGCACGGCGACGGTCACCTCGAGCACGGTGCTCGCCCCGCGCCCCGAGACGGGCTTGCCGACTCGGGGCGGCGGGGCTGAGGACGGCTGAGGGTCAGCGCACCTGGGTCGGGAGGCCCGACAGGAGGGCGCGCGCCTCGGCGGCCGAGCCGGGGGTGCCGGTCCCGCCGCCGATGACCTGAAGCCCGTCGCGGACCCAGCGGGCCGTGACGGTCGTGGGGGCGGTGGCCGCCTGGGCGGCGAGCGCTGCGGGGAGGGGTGCTACGGGGTTCATGTCCATGTCCGCTCGTTCGGTGGCTGGGCGGCCCCCTGCGGGGCCCCTGGCTTTGCGTCCCCGCCTCTCGGCGGGTTTGCCCTTCTCGTGACGAGTCCCGGTGATCCCCCGTCCCGTGACTCCTTCTTCTCATCGTCTGACAATTCGGACACCTTGAGCGATCACATAAGTGACCTACATCACACCCGTGCCGTCACGGGTTTTCACGGGGGGCGAGGTGCGGCCGGAGCGCTCACGCCGACCGTGGCTCGGCCGATGGGTCTGGTGACCGCATCCGGCACGGACAGGGGGCTCATGGACGGCATCGCCGCGATCAGTGCACGCATCGCGACCCTCCAGAGCACCCTGCACACCCTCGGCGGGGCCGCCCCGAGGGCACCGCACGCCCCCTCCGCCTCGGCCGTGGACTTCGCGTCGGTGCTCGCCGCGCAGACCGCGGCGACGCAGACCGCCCCCGCCCAGGCAGCCGCCGTGCAGGCGACGCCGGGGGCTCTCCCCGCCGTCCCCGGCTACACCGCCGAGCAGGTGGGCAACGCGGCCGCCGTCGTCGAGACCGGCCGCACGATGGGCCTGTCCCTGCGTGACCAGGCCCTCGCCGTGATGACCGCCATGGGGGAGTCCTCGCTGCGTGTCCTCGACCACGGGGACACGGCCGGGCCGGACAGCCGGGGCCTCTTCCAGCAGCGGGACAACGGCGCCTGGGGCACCCTCGCCGAACGGATGGACCCCGCGGCGAGCTCGCGCAGCTTCTACTCGGCCCTGACCCGCGTCGAGGGGCGCGACACGATGGCCCCGACCCTCGTGGCGCACACCGTGCAGCGCAACGCCGACCCCCAGCACTACGCCCGCTACTGGGAGGGCGCCGTCTCCCTCGTGGCGAGGATCTCGGGCACCACCCCCGCCCAGGTCGCCGCCGGCTGAGGCCGACCCGACCTCCCGTCTCGACCGGGCCCGAACCCCCTGCTCGACCCGCCCCGGCCCGGCCGTCCGACGGCGCCTCCTCGCCCCGGGCGGCGTCCTCTCCCTGGTCTCAGGTCGAGCCGCGCCGCGTGCCGTGAGAACCTCGTCCGCGGCAGGGACGGAGCTGAGGAGACGCGCATGACCGAGCAGTTGCCCCACGGCGGGACGAACGGGACCGACGAGGGCATCGCACCGTTGGCCGTCCGGCACCGCCCCTGGACGGGCCCCCTCACCCGCCCGGCCATGGCCAACGAGCAGGACCAGCGCCCCGGCCTGGGCCTGACCAACCGCTACCTCGAGCGTGATGGCGCCCCGGTGATCCCCGTCTCGGGGGAGATCCACTACTCACGGGTCCCGCGCGACCGGTGGGCCGAGCGGCTGCGGCTGATGCGCTCGGGAGGCGTCACCGTGGTGGCGACCTACGTCTTCTGGATCCACCACGTCGAGGAGCGCGGCCGCCCGCAGTTCGAGGGCGAGCTGGACCTCGGGGCCTTCGTCGACCTGTGCGCCGAGACCGGGCTCGACGTCGTGCTGCGGATCGGTCCCTGGTGCCACGGCGAGGTGCGCAACGGCGGTCTCCCCGACTGGGTGCAGCAGGCCGACGTCGCGCACCGCACCGACGACCCCGCCTACCTCGAGCTGGTGCGCGAGTGGTTCGGCCAGGTGGCCGCGGCCGTGGCGGACCGGTGCGGTCCCGACGGCCCCGTGATCGGCATCCAGATCGAGAACGAGATCTACGACCAGCCCCAGCACGTCGCGACCCTCAAGGGGCTCGCCCGCGAGGCCGGGCTCGCCGCCCCGCTGTGGACGGCGACAGCCTGGGGCGGGGCGCAGCTGCCCGTCGGTGAGGTGCTGCCCCTGTTCGGCGGCTACGGCGACGGGTTCTGGGTCGACGCCGACCAGCCGTGGGACCCGACCTTCCGCGAGCACCACCTGTTCTCCCACGTGTGGGACGACCCGGGCATCGGGGCGGACCTGCGCAGCGAGGCCGCCCAGGCACGCCTCACCCCGCCCGACCGCACACCCTCGCCAGACTTCCCGGCCGCGACCTGCGAGCTCGGCGGCGGGATGGCCACCGCCTACCACCGGCGCCCGTGGCCCCGGGCCCTCGACGTCGCGACCGTCGCCCACGTCAAGGTCGGCAACGGCTCGGCCTGGCAGGGCTACTACATGTACGCGGGCGGCACGAACCCCTGGGGCCTGGCCGGCCCCGAGGGCCCCGGGCTGCAGGAGTCCCAGGCCACGGGCTACCCCAACGACCTGCCCCGCCGCAGCTACGACTTCCACGCCCCCGTGGGCGAGGCCGGGGACCTCGCGCCGAGCCACGCCGAGCTGCGCCGCCAGCACGCCTTCCTCGCGGCCTTCGGTCCCACCCTCGCCGACATGCCCTCGACCCTCCCCGAGGAGCTGCCCACGGGCGTCGAGGACGTCACCACCCTGCGCTGGGCCCTGCGGTCCGACGGTCGCAGCGGCGTGCTCTTCCTCGCGTGGCACCAGCCCCACGTGCCCCTCGACCCCTACGTCGACGCGCGCTTCGAGGTCACCCTCGACGACGAGGTGCTGACCCTGCCCTCACGGCCGGTCACCATCCCGCCCGGCACCCTCGCGCGCTGGCCCGTCGCGTGGTCGGTCGGCGGCCTGCGCATCGCCTGGGCCACCGCCTCCCTGCTCACGGTCCTCGAGCCGGTCCCGGGGAGCGACGCCGGCACCGGGACGGACGCCGGCACCGGCACCGAGGCCGACGGCGTGCCGACCCTCGTGCTGACCGCCGAGCCCGGGATCGACGTCGAGGTCGTCCTCGCCCCTGACGACGTGCTGCACCTCGAGCCCTCGCTCACCCCGCACCGGATCACCCGGGGCGAGGGAGCCGTGGACCTGCTCGTGCTCGACGCCGAGACCGCGCGGACCGCGTGGGTCCGCGAGCCGGGCGGGCGCACGCTGCTGCTCTGCGCCGAGGCCTTGACCTGGGGGGCCGACGGCGCCGTCCAGGTGCGGTCGGCCTCCGGGGCGCCCCAGG
>NZ_JALPKN010000120.1 GCF_023630195.1 Actinotalea sp. C106
CTTGGTGACCGCACCGGGGCCGATGTCGCAGATCAGCCCGGTCCCGGGCAGCCGCCGCGGCTCGAGGCCCGCGGCACGCAGCCGCTGCATCACCACGTCGGTCGTGCGTCGCTCGGTCCGCCCGACCTCGGGGTGGGCGTGGAGGTCGCGGCGCAGGGCCACGAGCTCGTCGTCGAGGGCGTCGACCCGCGCGTTGACGCGGTCGGCGGTCATGGTCCTGGCGTCGTCGAGCACCCCCCGAGACTAGGCGCCCTGCGCGGGGCCCGTCGTCAGAGCAGGTCTTCGCGACCCCGCTCACGCACGGCGTCGACCACGGACCGCAGCTCCTGGGCCCGGGCCCGGGTGGTGACGAGCAGCGCGTCCGGGGTGTCGACCACGACGACGTCGTCGAGCCCGAGGAGCGTCACGACGCGGCCGCTGCCAGCCACGACCACTCCGCCCGCGGCGTCGAGGCTGACCACGTCCGCGGCGTCGCCGAGAACCCTCGGACCGGTGCCGCGCTCGGGCAGCAGGGTCGAGAGCGAGGCGAAGTCACCCACGTCGTCCCAGGCGAAGTCCCCGGGGACGACCGCGACGCCTCCCGCGGCGGCGACGGGTTCGGCGATCGCGTGGTCGATGGCGACCTTCTCGAGCGTGGGCCAGACCTCGGCCATGAGGTGCTCGCGCTGGTCGGTGTCCCAGCCTGCGGCGATCCGGCGCAGCCCGTCGTGCAGCGCGGGCCGCTGCTCGGCGAGGTGGTCGAGGAGCACCTGGGCCCTGGTCACGAACATCCCCGCGTTCCAGCGGTACTCCCCCGAGGCGAGGTACGCGGCCGCGGTCTCGGCGTCAGGCTTCTCGGTGAAGCCCCGCACGTGCCGCGCCGAGGGCGCCCCGTCCACACCCAGGGGCTCCCCGGCCCGGACGTACCCGAAAGCCGTCGACGGACCCGTGGCCCGGATGCCGACGGTGACCACGTAGCCCGCCCGGGCGGCGGCGACGGCCTCGTGCACCGCCGCGGCGAAGCCCGGGCCCTGGTCGACGACCTGGTCGGCCGCGAAGGACCCCAGGACGACGTCTCCCTCCCGCTCGAGCAGCACGGCGGCGGCCAGGCCGATCGCGGCCATCGAGTCCCGTGGGGAGGGCTCGGCGAGCACGGCGGAGGCGCCGAGACCGGGCAGCTGGGCCAGGACGGCCTCACGGTGGCGCTGGCCGGTGACGACCACCACGCCCCCGGGACCGGTCAACGGCTCGAGCCGGTCGACCGTCGCCTGGAGCAGGGTGCGGCCGGACCCGGTGAGGTCGTGCAGGAACTTGGGCGCACCGGCTCGGGACAGCGGCCACAGGCGCGTCCCGGCCCCGCCGGCGGGGACGACGGCGCGCAGGCCCAGGGCGGGGACGGCACGGTCGGCAGGGTCGGTGGGGTCCTCGCGGGGGGTCATGACGAGGCATCATGCCACCGGGGGCAGGACCGGCACAGCGGCCTGTGGGATTGGTCACAATGCGTACCGCAGGGGGACCGAAGACCCATGACCACCACGGCGGGACCGCCAGGGGCAGTTAGAGTCGAGCCGTACAGTGACATGACCCGGGAGACGCAGACGTCTCCTCGACCTGCCGGGAGGATCCCCAGTGCCCGAAGCGCCGGCTGGCACGCTCTACCGCGGCCGCGAGGGGATGTGGTCCTGGGTCGCCCACCGGGTGACCGGGTTCCTGATCTTCTTCTTCCTGCTCGTCCACGTGGCCGACACGTCTCTGGTCCGGGTGTCCCCCGAGGCCTACAACGCCGTCATCGGCGCGTACAAGAACCCGATCATGGGCCTGGCCGAGGCGGGCCTGGTCGCCGCGATCGTCTTCCACGCCTTCAACGGCATCCGGGTGATGCTCGTCGACTTCTGGTCCTCGGGTCCGCGCTACCAGCGCGTCATGCTGTGGATCGTGCTCGGCCTCGTCGTCGTGACGATGGCAGCGTTCCTTCCCCGTCACCTCATGAACGTCTTCGGAGGGGGGCACTGATGAGCGAGACCACGGCCGCTCCCGAGCTGGCGGCACCCCGTGCACCACGCAACCGCAGGTCGACGCGGACCAACTACGAGCTCTACGGCTGGCTCTTCATGCGCGCCTCGGGCGTGCTGCTGCTGGTGCTGATCTTCGGCCACCTCTACATGAACCTGATGGTCGGGGACGGCATCAACGCGATCGACTTCGCCTTCGTCGGCGGCAAGTGGTCCTCGCCCCTGTGGCAGACCTGGGACCTGCTGATGCTCTGGCTCGCGATGATCCACGGCACCAACGGCGTGCGGACCATCATCAACGACTACGCCGAGCGCGTGGGCACCCGCGTGGTCCTCAAGAGCGCCCTGTACCTCGCCTTCACGATCACCGTGGTGCTCGGCACCCTGGTGATCTTCACCTTCGAGCCGTGCCCGGCCGGCGCAGACCCCGAGCTCCTCGCCTCGATCTGCTTCCCCTGAGCACCGCTGCTCCTGGCGTCTGAGATGCCCCCGCTGACCTACTCGATCGACGAAGGACTGATCCCCTGATGCAGACCCACCAGTACGACGTCGTCATCGTCGGCGCGGGGGGCGCGGGGATGCGAGCAGCGCTGGAGTCCTCCACGCGTGCCCGCACCGCGGTGCTGACCAAGCTCTACCCGACCCGCTCCCACACCGGCGCTGCCCAGGGCGGCATGTGCGCCGCCCTCGCCAACGTCGAGGAGGACAACTGGGAGTGGCACACCTTCGACACCGTCAAGGGCGGCGACTACCTCGTCGACCAGGACGCTGCCGAGGTCATGGCCAAGGAGGCCATCGAGGCGGTCCTGGACCTCGAGCGCATGGGCCTGCCCTTCAACCGCACCCCGGAGGGCCGCATCGACCAGCGACGGTTCGGAGGGCACACGCGCAACCACGGCGAGGCGGCCGTCCGCCGCTCCTGCTACGCCGCGGACCGCACCGGGCACATGATCCTGCAGACGCTGTACCAGCAGTGCGTCAAGCAGGAGGTCTCGTTCTTCAACGAGTTCTACGTGCTGGACGTCCTGCTCACCGAGGACCTCTCGACCGGCGAGGTCCCCGAGGGCACCCCGGTCCGCGCCTCGGGCGTGGTGGCCTACGAGCTCGCCACGGGCGAGATCCACGTGTTCCGGGCCAAGTCGGTGGTCTTCGCGACCGGCGGCGCGGGCAAGATCTTCAAGACCACGTCGAACGCGCACACCCTCACCGGGGACGGCATGGCCCTGGCCCTGCGCCGTGGCATCCCCCTCGAGGACATGGAGTTCTTCCAGTTCCACCCGACAGGCCTCGCGGGGCTCGGCATCCTGCTGTCGGAGGCCGCCCGCGGTGAGGGCGGCATCCTGCGCAACAGCGAGGGCGAGCGCTTCATGGAGCGCTACGCCCCCACCATCAAGGACCTCGCCCCACGTGACATGGTCGCCCGGGCGATGGCCAACGAGGTCCGTGAGGGACGCGGGTGCGGCCCCGAGAAGGACTACGTCCTGCTCGACCTGACCCACCTCGAGCCGGCGCACATCGACGCGAAGCTCCCCGACATCACCGAGTTCGCCCGCACCTACCTCGGCGTCGAGCCCTACACCGAGCCCGTGCCCGTCTACCCGACGGCCCACTACGCGATGGGCGGGGTACCCACGACGATCGACGCCGAGGTGCTCCGCAACCCGACGGACGTGGTCGGCGGGCTCTTCGCGGCGGGAGAGGTCGCCTGCGTCTCGGTGCACGGCGCCAACCGGCTCGGGACCAACTCGCTGCTGGACATCAACGTCTTCGGCAAGCGGGCGGGCATCGCCGCCGCGGCGTACGCCGCGACCGCCGACTGGCTCGACCTCCCCGAGGACCCGACCGCCCTGGTGATCGGCGAGATCGAGCGGATGCGGGACAAGGCTCAGGGCGAGCGGGTCTCGGACGTGCGCCGCGAGCTCCAGGAGACGATGGACGCCAACGCCCAGGTCTTCCGCACCGCCGAGTCCCTCGAGAAGGCCCGTGACGACGTCCGTGCCCTCAAGAAGCGCTACCTGTCGGTCAGCGTCCAGGACAAGGGGCGACGCTTCAACACCGACCTGCTCGAGGCCCTCGAGCTCGGCTTCCTCCTCGACCTCGCCGAGGTCGTGGTCGCCGGGGCCCTGGCCCGCGAGGAGTCGCGAGGGGGCCACTTCCGTGAAGACTTCCCCACCCGCGACGACGAGAAGTTCCTGCACCACACGATGGCCTACCTGCGCCGGGGCGCGACCCCTGACGAGACCGAGGTCACCCTCGGGACCAAGCCGGTGACCATGACCCGCTACCAGCCGATGGAGCGTAAGTACTGATGACCGCAGTCCTGGAGAACTCCGCCGAGCCCGACGCCACCCCCGAGGTGGGCGCCGTCCCGAGCTTCGACGTCACCCTGCGCATCCGCCGTTTCAACCCGGAGGCGAGCGAGGCTGCGGCCTACTGGGAGGAGTTCACGGTCACGGCCTACGGCACGGACCGTGTGCTCGACGCCATGCACAAGATCAAGTGGGAGGTCGACGGCTCCCTGACCTTCCGCCGGTCCTGCGCCCACGGCATCTGCGGCTCCGACGCGATGCGCATCAACGGCCGCAACCGCCTGGCCTGCAAGGCGCTGCTCAAGGACCTCGACCCGAGCAAGCCGATCACGATCGAGCCGATCAAGGGCCTGCCCGTGGTCAAGGACCTCGTGGTCGACATGGAGCCGTTCTTCGCGTCCTACCGCGAGATCATGCCCTTCCTCATCACGAGCGGGAACGCCCCCTCCGCCGAGCGGCTGCAGTCCGCCGAGCAGCGCGAGCGCTACGACGACACCACCAAGTGCATCCTGTGCGCGGCGTGCACCTCGTCCTGCCCGGTGTTCTGGAACGACGGGCAGTACTTCGGACCCGCGGCGATCGTCAACGCCCACCGCTTCATCTTCGACAGCCGCGACGAGGGCGCCGAGCAGCGCCTCGAGATCCTCAACGACAAGGAGGGCGTGTGGCGCTGCCGCACGGTCTTCAACTGCACCGAGGCGTGCCCCCGGGGCATCGAGGTCACCAAGGCGATCCAGGAGGTCAAGCGGGCGATGATCACCCGCGCCTTCTGACTCTCGCACCCGTCCTTGAAGGGCCTGTCAGCAGCTGCTGACAGGCCCTTCAGGTGTCCGCAGCGAGGCTGAAGGACCGGACGGGTCGCCACACGCCGTCGTCGCCGTGCTCGTAGACCTGGATGCTGTCCACCGGGAACGTGGCGTCGAAGCCCGCCAGGTCCTCGAAGGCCTTGTCCAGGGCCTCCTCGGGGACGTCGTGCGCCACCGTGACGTGCGGGTGGTAGTTGAAGCGGACGTCCTGCGCCAACGGCCCCGAACGGACGGCGCTCTCGAGCTGCTCGCACTCCGCGATCCCCTGGACCACCTGCACGAAGACCACGGCCGAGACGGGGCGGAACGTCCCGGTCCCGCGCAGGTGCACCGTGAACGGCGCGTGCCGCTTGGCGACGTCGGTCAGGTGGTGCCCCACGACCTCGAGGTCGTCGGGGTCCACGACGGTCGGTCCCAGCAGGGTGACGTGGGGCGGGATGTCCTGCGCCAAGGGATCACCGCAGGCCGCGCGCGCACGCTGCAGGGCAGGGCCGTAGGGGGGCGGGACCTCGAGGGCGACCCCGATCCGCACCTGACCCTCAGCCCGCTCCGGGAGCCTCACGCGCGAGCACCTCGGGCCGGCAGCAGGCCGATGCGGTCGTAGACCCGGGCCAGGGTTCCTCGGGCGACGTTCCGGGCCTTCTCGGCCCCCTCAGCGAGGACGGCGTCGAGGGCGTCGGGGTCAGCCAGGTACCCGTGGACCTTCTCCTGGAAGGGCGTCACGAAGGCCACGACGAGGTCAGCCAGGTCGACCTTGAGGTCCCCGTACCCCTTGCCCTGGTACTGCTCGACGAGGGCCTCGACCGACGTACCGCTCAAGGCCGAGTGGATCGTGAGCAGGTTCGCGACCCCGGGCTTGGCCTCGCGGTCGAACCGGATCTCGCGCTCGGTGTCCGTGACCGCCGAGCGGATCCGCTTGGCGATGGTCTTGGGAGGGTCGAGCAGGTCCACGAGGCCCGTGGGGGTCGAGGTCGACTTGCTCATCTTCGCGGTCGGGTCCTGCAGGTCGTAGATCTTGGCCGTCTCACGAACGATGTGGGACTGGGGGACCACGAAGGTCTCGCCGAACCTGGCGTTGACGCGCTGGGCGAGGTCCCGGGTGATCTCGAGGTGCTGCCGCTGGTCCTCGCCGACGGGGACCAGGGCCGCGTCGTACAGCAGGATGTCGGCGGCCATGAGGACCGGGTAGGTGAAGAGGCCGACGGTGGTCCCCTCGGCCCCCTGCTTGGCGGCCTTGTCCTTGAACTGCGTCATGCGCGAGGCCTCGCCGAAGCCCGTGTGGCACGAGAGCACCCAGGCGAGCTCGGTGTGCTCGGGGACGTGGCTCTGCACGAAGAGCACCGAGCGCGAGGGGTCGACGCCCGCGGCCAGGTACTGGGCGGCGGTCCGCCGGGTGCGCTCACGCAGCACGGCAGGGTCCGGCCCCACGGTGAGCGCGTGCAGGTCCACGACCGTGTAGTACGCGTCGTAGTCGTCCTGGAGGGCCACCCAGCTCGTCAGGGCGCCGAGGTAGTTGCCCAGGTGGAGCGAGTCCGAGGTGGGCTGCATCCCGGAGAGGATGCGTGGCCGTGCCGAGGTCGAGTGCGCCGCGTTGGACATGCAGAGCATTCTGACAGGTTCGGGCCGACGATCAGGACACGGCCACCCTCAGGTGGCCTCGTCGTCGAAGGGGGCTCCCGCCTCGATCGAGGCCTCCTCCTCAGGGCCGGCCGCCGTCACGGCCGCCCCGGCTCCGAGGGCCGCGGCGGTGCCCGCCGACCTGGAGGCGTGCTCCCAGGACCGGTTCTGGTCAGGGACGGTGGGCTCGTCGAGGAGAGCCTCGCGGACGATCCGGCGCGGGTCGTACCGCCGCGGGTCGAGCGAGGCCCAGTCGACGTCGGCGGCCTCCTCGCCCAGCTCGGCGGCGACTCGCTCCTTGGCCGTACCGACGAAGCCGCGGGCCGACCGGACCCAGGCCCCGAGCTGCTCGGCGTAGCGAGGCAGCCGTTCCGGGCCCACCACCAGCAGGGCGACGACGAGGAGGATGACGAGCTCCGCCCCGTTGATCCCGAACACCGCGTCAGCCTAGCCCTGCCACGCCGTCACCCTCCGGACAGCTCGGAGAGGACCACGCGGACCTCGCGCTCCTCGTCCCCCGCGCGCAGCGTCAGGACCACGGCGTCCCCCGGGGCCTTGGCCCTGATCGCGACGATGAGCTCGTCAGCCTCCGTGACCGGCCGTCCGTCGATCTCGACGATCACGTCCCCCGGCTGGATCCCCGCGCGGTCGGCGGGGCCGTCGGGAGTCACCGGTTGCTGCCCCTGCTGGGCCTCGGTCGAGACCTGGACCCCCTCGCCGTCGTAGCGCGAGTCGAGCAGCACACCGATCACGGGGTAGGTCGCGGTCCCGGTCTCGATCAGCTCCTCCGCGGTGCGGCGTGCCTGGTTGGACGGGATCGCGAAGCCGAGGCCGATGCTGCCCCCGGTCGCGCTCAGGCCGGGGGGCTGGGCGATCGCCGAGTTGATGCCGATGACCTCGCCGGTCGCATCGACCAGCGGGCCCCCCGAGTTGCCGGGGTTGATCGCCGCATCGGTCTGGATCGCGTTGATGAAGGCGGTCTCCTCGGCGTCCCCGGCCGCGACCGGTCGGTTGAGCGCGCTCACGATGCCCGTCGTGACGGTCCCCTGCAGTCCCAGGGGGGCGCCGATCGCCACCACGGGATCACCGACCACCACGGCGTCGGAGTCCGCGAGCGCCAGGGGTGTGAGGCCCTCGAGGTCGACCTTGAGGACCGCGAGGTCGTACTCGCTCGTCCGTCCGACGAGCTCGGCCGCGTGCTCGCTGCCGTCGGAGAAGAGCACGGCGATCTGCGCCCCGCCCTCCGCCGCGACGCTGACCACGTGGTTGTTGGTGAGGATGTAGCCGTCCTCGCGCAGCACGAAGCCCGAGCCGGTGCCGCCCCCCGCGGAGCCCCGGACCTCGATCGACACGACCGACGGCAGGACCTGGCTCGCGATGTCGGCCACCCCGGTCAGCTCGGGGCCACGCTCACCGTTCGCCGAGACGGGCAGGGGGACGTCGCGAGGAGCCGCGTCGACGTCGAGCTGCTGGAAGCCCCAGCTGCCCAGGGCCCCTGCGACCAGCGCGAGCACCACGACCAGGACGACGGCGCCGGCACCCAGCCCACGACGGCTCTGCTCGCGGGGACCAGGCTGCGGACGCCCCCAGCTGTCGAGCGGCGGCATCGGTGCGGCCGGGACGCGCTCCTCCGGGGTCCCCCGCGTGCTGGTCTGCTCCCACGTGGTGCTCGCCCAGCCGGGGCTCGGCGCGGGCCCCGGCGACGACTGCCCGGCAGGGACCGCCGGGGGCGACGAGGGGGCAGGGGCAGGAGAGGGCCCCCGCGCGGGATCGTCGCGACGGGGATAGCCCGACGGCGGGGCGAAGGGGTTGTTCTCGGTGCTCACGGGTTCCATGCTCCTGCCACGGTGCGCCACCCGCGCGAGATGCGGGCCGGGACGCCGGAATCGTAGGTGCGGTCGGGGTGCGCGGCGATGAGGAGGTTGACGTCGGCCTCGGGCACCTCGGCGACCACCGAGATCACCGTGTCCCCCGACTGCCAGACCCCGTGCCAGGGGGAGGTGGAGAGCACGTGGACCTCGCGGCCCTCGACCTCGACGACCCGCGTGCCCGCCAGGGCCGCCGCGTCGAGGAGGCCGTGCTGCTGGGTCAGCACCACGGTGCCGCGGCTCCCCCGGAGGTCGAGCTCGAGCTCCCGCGCGCCGTCCTCCTCGACCCGGAGGTCGGTGACCTGGTAGCCCTCGGGCAGCCCGACCGGGCAGGTCCACCCGTGCTCGCGCATCCACGCCAGGACCCCGTCGACCGAGTCGACGGCATCGAGGCTCCCGGGCTGCTGGCCCCCGGCCCCCGAGGAGATCGGCACCACACCCTCGGTCGAGCTCGCCCCCGGGGCCTGCGCCAAGAGCGTGAGGGCGGCCGCACGATGGGCCTCCGGGGTCACGGTGGGCTGCTCCCCGAGGCTGAAGAGCCCCGCTGCGACCACCCCGACCCCCAGGGCTGCGGCGCCCAGCACCCGGCCGGGGATCCCCCGTCGGCGTCCGAGGGTGCCGTCGAGGCACCCGGGCGGCACCCCTGGTCCGTGCGACCCGGGGAGCGGGATCGAGTCGTCAGCAAGACGCGCGACGGGCCGGGACGCGGTCCTGGCGCGGGGGCCACGGGTGGGGCCGGGCGGCACGTCGGCCCGGTCCGTCGCCCCGAGGGCCACCAGGCGCG
>NZ_JALPKN010000121.1 GCF_023630195.1 Actinotalea sp. C106
CGATCCGACTTGCCGCCCCCCGAGGCCGCGCATGTCGACCCGCTCGAGGGCCGCGGCGCACACCGCGGCGTCCTCGGCCGAGGCGGCGGCCCAGCGTGAGCGGTGCGGCAGCCGACCGAGGTGCACCACGTCGCGGACGGTGAGGTCGAGCTCGGTCTCGCTCGCCTGGTCCATGGTGGCCACCGCCTGGGCCAGCCGCCGTCGGGGGATCCCGGCCACCTCGGCGCCGTCGAGCAGGACGCGACCGCTCGTGGGGCGCAGCGTCGCGGCGAGGCAGCGCAGCACCGTCGACTTGCCCGAGCCGTTGGGCCCGATCAGCCCCGTCACCTGGCCGGGTCTCGCCTCGAGGCGGACGTCGTCGACGATCGCCCGGCCGCCCCGCAGGACCGTGAGGTGCTCGGCGCGCAGGTGCACAGGTCCGTCGCTCACGTGCGCTCCTTGCGTCGGAGGATGGCGAGGAACACCGGCACGCCCAGCAGGGCGGTGACGACCCCGGCGGGCACCTGGCGTGGTGCGAGGGCGATCCGGCCGGCCGTGTCCGCGAGCACGAGGAACAGGGCCCCGACGACGGCCGAGGTGGGCAGCAGGGCCCGGTGCCGGTGGCCGACGAGGTACCGCGTGGCGTGCGGGACGATCAGCCCGACGAACCCGATCGCGCCGATCGAGGCCACCAGGACGGCCGTGGTCGCCGCAGCACCGAGGAGGACGGCGAGCCGGACGGCCCCGACGTCGACCCCGAGGGAGCTCGCGCTCTCGTTCCCGAAGGCCAGGCCGTCGAGGTCGGGACCGAGGGCGACGAAGAGGACGAGGGCGAGCCCGGCGACCACGGCGCACAGGATGACGGCGTCCCACCGGGCCGCGGCGAGCGAGCCGACCAGCCAGTACGTCAGGCCGCGTGCGGCGTCGGCGTCGCCCCAGCCGAGCAGGACGAGGGAGGTCAGCGCCGTGAACAGCTGTCCGACGACCACCCCGGTGAGCACGATCCGGTTGGCGCTCGGGTCTCGCGGCCCCATGAGGAGCAGCACGAGCCCGAAGGCGACCAGGCCGCCGACCAGCGCCCCACCGGCGAGGCTGACGGTCCCCGCACCGAGGCCCGTCGCCAGGACGAGCACGGCACCGGTCGAGGCCCCCGAGGAGATGCCCAGCAGGTACGGCTCGGCCAGGGGGTTGCGGGTCACGGCCTGCAGGACGCACCCGGAGACCGCGAGCCCTGCCCCGGCGACCGCCGCCAGCAGCACCCTCGGGACGCGCAGCTCCCACACGATCGAGTCGGTCAGCGGAGCGGGTGGGGTGACGGGCAGGCCGAGGTGGGCAGCCAGGGAGCGGGCCGTCTGCTCGAGGGTCACCTCGCCCCCGCCGGCCGCGATCGCGAGAAGGGCGACCGCGGCCAGCGTGAGGACGGCCAGCAGGGCGACGTGCCAGGGCGCGAGGGCCGTGGGCCGTGCCCAGAGCCTCGACCCGGGCCCGTCGGTCTCAGCCCCGTCGGTCTCAGCCCTGTGCGAGGAGGACGTAGTCATCCAGGTGCTGCCAGATCGGGCCTGCCTCGCTGAAGCCGGCCATCCGCAGGGCCTCGAGGTGAAAGGCGAGGGACAGGTCAGGGTTGGGCGGACGGTCGGCGAAGCGACGCTCACGCTCGGCGGCGAGGGGGGCGAAGTGCTCGTGGGCGACGAGCCGGGCCCACCAGTCGTCCCAGCTCAGAGCCCCCTCTCCGCGGCCCCGGGCCTGGGTGGCCTCGTCGTCCAGGCGGCTCAGCTCCTCGAAGAGCGGTCGACCGCCACGGAAGCGCAGGTGGTCGGCGTTCATGAGGACGCCCTGCGGGGCGAGGACCTGCCGCGCGTCCCGGTAGACCCGGGTCAGGACGTCGGCCGGGAGCCAGTGCAGGGCCGTCGAGCTGAGGACGGCGTGCGGGCGCGCGCCGTCGAGGGCCTCGGTCCAGGACGCCTCCCACAGGTCCGCCTCGACGAACCTCAGGCGGGCGCCGTGGTCACCGAGGGCCTGACGGCCGAGCTCGAGGAGCACCGGGTCGAGGTCGACGGCGATGCACGTCGCCCCAGGGAGGCGTTCGAGGACCCGCGCGCTCACCGAGCCGGGCCCGCAGGCCAGGTCCAGCACCACGGCGTCCGCGGGGGCGACCTGCTCGAGCACGTCGAGCATCATCGCGAAGCGCTCCTCGCGCCGGGTGATGTAGGCGCTCTGCTGGCGGTCCCAGGCGTCGAGGTGCGCACGGGACCAGGTGAGCAGGTCTGCCGCCGCGGGAGCAGGAGTGGTGGGCGCGCTCATGCGGCCTCCTCCGCGGCGAAGGTGACCAGGGCGGCCGAGAGGGTCTGCAGGGCGTCGATGCTGCGGACCGAGGGGTCCATCTCCGTCGCGGGGATCGGCACGAGCCGGTCCGCCTGCACGGCGCTCAGCAGGGAGGCCACGGGGTCCCCGCGCAGGTGGTCGGCCTTCTCCTCGGCGCTGTCCCCGGGCAGGCCACGGGACAGGTCGGCCAGCACGACCACGCCGGGGTCGCGCTGGGCGATCTCGTCCCAGGTCGTCTCGGACCACTGGGCGTCGAGGTCGTCGAAGGCGTTGGTCGCCCCGGCGAGGTCGGTCAACGTCTGGGGCAGGCCCGTCGAGCCGGCGACGATCGGAGCACCGTTGATCGTCGAGTAGATCCAGACCACGTCGAGGGAGCGCACCTCGGAGGCGCTGGCCGTGACCTCGTCGAGGGTGGCCTGCTGCTCGGCGACGAGCTCCTCGGCGCGCTCAGGCACCCCGAAGATCGCGGCGAGGTCTTGGACCTCGGTGAAGATCCGGTCGAAGTCGGCCGGTCCGTCCACCAGGCTCGGGTCCTCGCAGTCGTTGGCCGACAGGTAGGCGGGGACCCCGAGGTCGAGGAGCTCGGCACGGGGTCCGACGGCGTCCGTCGCGAAGGCCGAGGCCCGCATCGAGTACACGAAGTCCGGCTCGACGCCGCGCAGCTGCTCGGCGGTCGGGTACTGGTCGGCCAGGACCGGCACGGTGGCGTAGGCCTCGGAGAGCTCCGGCGCGACGGCATCGGTGAGGTAGCTCGTCCCGACCATGCTGTCCTCGAGGCCGAGGGCGAGCAGGACCTCGGTGGCGCCCTGCTCGAGGGTGACGGCCTGGGTCGGGGCCTGGGCCAGCTCGAGGTCGAGGCCGCAGCTCGTGACCGCGGCGGGTGAGCCGGCCGCGGTGACGGGCTCGGCGTCGGGGGTGCTGGGGGAGGGGGTGGAGCAGGCCGTGAGGGCGAGGGCGCCGCACAGGGCAGTGCTGATAACGAGAATCGATCGCATATGGAGATCGTAGGCCACGGCGCGCGCTGTCGAGAACGAGGGGCGAGGGGTGGGTCAGGTGCGCGGCGACGAGAGCCGCGGCGCGGCCGTGCTGGACCGCACCACGAGCTCGACCGGGACGAGGGTCCGGTGGTCGGCGAGGTCCTTGCGGTCGCGGACCTGCTCGAGGAGCAGGTCGACCAGGAGCTGCCCGATCAGGTGGAAGTCCTGCGCGACCGTGGTCAGCGGGGGCCAGAGGTGCTCGGCCAGCGGGATGTCGTCGAAGCCGACCACCGACACGTCCTCCGGGACGCGCAGGTCGGCCTCGTGCAGGGCGCGGTAGAGGCCTGCGGCCATCTCGTCGTTGGCGCAGAACACCGCGGTGACCTCGGGGTCCTCGGCGAGGTGACGTCCGAGCTCGTACCCCGAGCCTGCCGACCAGTCCCCGCGCCACGGCGCGGGCACCTCGCGACCGGCCGCGACCAGGTGGTCGTGCCAGGCGGTGAGCCGCTGCTCGGCCGGCGCGGAGTCCTCGGGGCCGGCCAGGTGGTGCACGGTGCGGTGCCCGAGCTCGAGCAGATGACCGACGGCCTGCCGCGTCCCGTCGGTCTGGTCCGTCGCGACTGCTGGGTGGTGACCCACGAACCGGGAGTCCGAGACGACCACCGGCAGGCGAGGGGGGAGGGCGAGGGTCGCGGGGGTCGCGGTCTCGGCCCGGATGATGATCAGCCCGTCGATCGCCTGGTGGCTGAGTCGCGCGACGGCCTCGTCGACGTCCGTCGGGGACGGGCTGCGGACGTCGATCAGGCTGACGGTGTAGCCGTGCCGTCGGGCTGCCTCGACCACGGCCTCGACCGTGCGGGACTCCCCGGTCCGGGCCAGGCGGTGCGCGATCAGACCGATGGTCTCGAAGCTGCCGTAGCGCAGGGCTCGGGCCGCGGTGTTGGGGGAGTAGCCGAGCTCGGTCATCGCGGCCTGGACCCGACGGCGGGTGTCCGGGCGGACCTTGTCCGGGTCGGTCGACACCCTCGAGACGGTCTGCGAGGAGACGCCCGCGAGCGCGGCGACGTCGGCCATGGAGGGGCCCGACCGGCTCTTGCCGGGTGAGGGTGGGGCGGCCGTCGAGGCGCCGTCGTCCAGGGGCACCCCCGCAGCATAGCGGCCGATGTTCACGTCACCATCGCCCGTCACCTGGGGTTTGACACCTGCTGGCCGCGGTGCAAGAGTTCCCGGGACGCGATGGTGTTTACGTAAACATCAATGCTGTCACCCCCGAGCAGGACAGCCGAGAGACGAGGGAGTTCCTCATGGCGCAGGCCGTGGCCGTCACCCCGCCGGTGGCCCCGCGACGTCGTCAGGCGCGCAGGTGGTCCGGGTGGGGGTTCGTCGGGCCGTTCATGGCGGTCTTCGCCCTGGTGTTCCTCGCGCCGATCATCTACTCGATCTGGCTCAGCGTGTTCCGGACCCAGCTCGTGGGCGGCACCACCTTCGTCGGGCTCGAGAACTACCAGCGGGCTCTCCAGGACGACCAGTTCTGGTCGGCGTTGGGCCGCGTGAGCGCCTTCCTCGTCGTGCAGGTGCCGATCATGCTCGGCATCGCCCTGCTCGTGGCCCTCGCGATCGACAGCGGGCGCCTGTACGGGCGGGACTTCTTCCGCATCTCGATCTTCCTGCCCTACGCCGTCCCTGCCGTCGTCGCGACCCTCATGTGGGGGTTCATGTACGGCACGCGGTTCGGCCTGGTGGGCAACATCAACGACGCCCTCGGCGTGAGCCTGCCCAACCCCCTGTCCCCGGACCTGGTGCTCGCCGCGATCGGCAACATCGTGACCTGGGAGTTCGTGGGCTACAACATGCTGATCTTCTACGCGGCGCTGCGCACCGTGCCGACCTCCCTCTACGAGGCCGCTGAGATCGACGGCGCGGGGCAGTGGCAGGTGATCCGCGCGATCAAGATCCCGGCGATCCGCGGCGCCCTCGTCATCGCGACCATCTTCTCGATCATCGGCAGCTTCCAGCTGTTCAACGAGCCGAGCATCCTGCAGGCCCTGGCGCCGAACGCGATCACCACGTACTTCACGCCCAACCTGTACGCGTACTCGCTCTCCTTCTCGGGGCAGCAGTACAACTACTCGGCCACCGTGGCCATCATCATGGGCCTGCTCACGATGGCGATCGCCTACGTCGTCCAGCTGCGCGGCATGCGCAAGGAGGCGTGAGCCATGACCACCCAGAGCCCCACCACCCCGCGCCCGGTCCGCGGCCCGCGGCTGCGCCAGACCCGCCCCACGAGCCCCCGCCGGGCCCACCGAGGCTCGCGGCCCCGCCGCAGCCCCCTGCTCACGGTGCTCACGGGCATCGTGCTCGTCTACTCGCTCCTGCCGCTGGCCTGGCTGCTCATCAACGCGACCAAGACCCAGGGGGACCTGTTCACCTCCTTCGGGCTGTGGTTCGGCGACTCCTTCGCGTTGTTCAGCAACATCGCGGCCACCCTGAGCTACGACGACGGGATCTTCCTGCGCTGGTTCGCCAACACCGTCCTGTACGTGGTGCTCGGCGCGGGTGGGGCCACGGCCCTGGCCGTCGCCGGGGGATACGGGCTGGCCAAGTTCGACTTCCCGGGCAAGCGCGGCGTCTTCGCCGTCGTCATCGGTGCGGTCGCCGTGCCCGGCACGGCCCTCGCGGTGCCGACCTTCCTCATGTTCAGCCAGATGGGCCTGACCAACACCCCGTGGTCGGTCATCATCCCGTCGCTCATCTCGCCCTTCGGCCTCTACCTCATGTGGACCTTCGCGGCCGAGGCGATCCCTGGTGAGCTGCTCGAGGCCGCCCGGGTCGACGGGGCGAGCGAGCTGCGGACCTTCGTCCAGATCTGCCTGCCGCTGCTGGCTCCGGGGATCGTCACGGTGCTGCTCTTCACGATGGTCGCGACGTGGAACAACTACTTCCTGCCGCTGATCATGCTCAAGAACCCCGACTGGTACCCCCTGACCCTCGGCCTCAACGCCTGGAACGCCCAGGCCGCCACGGCTGGCGGCGAGGCGATCTTCAACCTCGTGATCACCGGCTCGGTCCTGACGATCGTTCCCCTGGTGATCGCCTTCCTCTTCCTGCAGCGCTACTGGCAGTCCGGCCTCGCCGCCGGCTCCGTCAAGGAGTGACGCCCCAGCGTCGCCCCCGTTCCCCGGCCCGAGCCCCGGTCCGGACGTCTACCTCCCCCGACCCCCGCCCCGACACCCCGCTGTGCCCGACCCACGACGACGTGAGAGGACCCCTGATGACCCGCACCACCCGACGCACCACCCGAGGAGCCGCCCTGCGCGGCACCGCCGTGGTCGGCGCCCTGGCCCTGACCCTCACCGCCTGCGGAGGCGGTGAGGGCGACGCCGACCCCGAGGCTGCTGCCGAGGAGGGCGGCGAGCTCACGGTCTGGGCCTGGGACCCCACGGTCGAGCCCATCGCCGAGGCCTACATGGAGGCCAACCCCGACGTGACGATCGAGATCGTCAACGCGGGCACCGGCAACGACCAGTACACGGCCCTGCAGAACGCCATCGCGGCAGGCTCGGGCGTCCCCGACCTCGCGCAGGTCGAGTACTACGCGCTGCCCCAGTTCTCGATCGGCGAGGCCCTGACCGACCTCAGCGACCTCGGCGCGACCGAGCTCGACGGCGCCTTCACCCCGGGCCCGTGGACCGCCGTCTCGCAGGGGGAGGGCATCTACGGGCTGCCCCTCGACTCGGGCCCCATGGCCCTCTTCTACAACGCCGCGGTCTTCGACGAGCACGGCGTCGAGGTCCCGACGACGTGGGACGAGTACGTCGAGGCCGCCCGCGCGCTCCACCAGGCCGACCCGGCCGTGTCCATCACCAACGACACGGGCGACGCCGGCTTCACCACGTCGATGATCTGGCAGGCCGGCGGCAACCCGTACACGGTCGACGGCACCGACGTCACGATCGACTTCTCGGACGAGGGCTCGCAGGCCTTCGCCGAGACCTGGCAGCAGCTCGTCGACGAGGAGCTGGTCGCCCCGATCAGCTCCTGGAGCGACGAGTGGTACCAGGGCCTGGGCAACGGCACCATCGCGACCCTCACCATCGGCGCGTGGATGCCCGGGAACTTCGAGTCCGGGGTACCGGACGCCTCGGGGGACTGGCGGGTCGCCCCCATGCCGCAGTGGAGCGAGGGCGAGCAGGCCACGGCTGAGAACGGCGGATCCGCGATGTCCGTGCTCGAGAGCGGGGAGAACGACAACGCGGCCCTCGCGTACGACTTCCTCGAGTTCGCCGCGAACGGTGACGGCGTGCAGATCCGCCTCGACGGCGGCGGCTTCCCGGCCACCACCGCCGACCTCGAGTCCGAGGAGTTCCTCGAGCGGGAGTACGAGTACTTCGGCGGGCAGAAGATCAACGAGGTCCTCGCGCAGTCTGCTGCGGACGTCGTCGAGGGGTGGCAGTACCTGCCCTTCCAGGTCTACGCCAACAGCATCTTCAACGACACGGTCGGCCAGGCGTACGTCTCCGGCACGCCGCTGACCGACGGCCTGGCCAGCTGGCAGGAGGCCTCGATCGCCTACGGCAACGACCAGGGCTTCACCGTCGACTGACCACCTGGGCGGGGCGGTGGCGCACCTCGCGCCCCCGCCCCGCCGTCCTACGTCCGTGAGGAGCACCATGCCGACCTTCGAGATCGGTGAGCACGACTTCCTGCTCGACGGCGAGCCCCGCCAGGTGCTCTCCGGTGCGCTGCACTACTTCCGGGTGCACCCGGACCTGTGGGCCGACCGGATCCACAAGGCGCGGCTCATGGGCCTCAACACGATCGAGACCTACGTCGCGTGGAACTTCCACGCCCCCGAGCGCGGCGTCTTCGAGACCACCGGCCCGCGGGACCTGGGCCGGTTCCTGGACCTCGTCGCCGCCGAGGGCATGCACGCGATCGTGCGTCCCGGGCCCTACATCTGCGCCGAGTGGGACAACGGGGGCCTGCCTGCCTGGCTGTTCGCCGAGGAGGGGGTCGGCATCCGCCGCCACGAGCCCACCTACATGGCAGCCGTCGCCGAGTACTACGCGGCTCTCATGCCGATCGTCGCCCCGCGTCAGGTGGTCGACGGCGGGCCCGTGGTCCTCGTGCAGGTCGAGAACGAGTACGGCGCCTACGGCGACGACAAGGACTACCTGCGCGCCCTGGTCGACCTGACGCGCGAGCACGGCATCACGGTCCCGCTCATCACCTGCGACCAGGCGAACGACGCGATGCTCGAGCGGGGCGGTCTGCCCGAGCTGCACCGCACGGCGACCTTCGGCTCCCGCAGCCCGGAGCGTCTCGCGACCCTGCGCCGCCACCAGCCCACCGGCCCGCTGATGTGCATGGAGTACTGGAACGGCTGGTTCGACTCCTGGGGGCTGCCGCACCACGTGGCCGCCGCCGAGGCGAACGCCACCGACCTGGACGCCCTGCTCTCGACCGGGGCCTCGGTCAACCTCTACATGTTCCACGGCGGGACCAACCTGGGCCTGACCAACGGGGCCAACGACAAGGGCTGGTTCCTGCCCATCACGACCTCCTACGACTACGACGCGCCTCTGGCCGAGCACGGGGCCGTGACGCCGAAGTACCTCGCGATGCGTGAGGTGCTCGGCCGCCACGCCCCGGTGCCCGAGGAGCTCCCCGCGGCGCCGCCGGAGGGGCCGGTCCTCGAGGTGGGCCTCGACCGGCAGGTCCCGCTGAGCGGGCTGCTGCCCGAGCACCTGAGGGCGTGGGACCACCTGCCCACCACCGACGAGATGGGGCAGTGGTCGGGGTTCACCGTCTACCGCACCCGCGTCGAGGCCGAGGACCGCGTGCTCAGCGTCGCGGAGGTGCGCGACCGGGCCCTGGTGCTGCACGACGGCGAGGTCGTCGGCGTGCTCAGCCGACGCGACGGCGTGCGCTCGGTGACCCTGCCGGCGCGCGCGGGCGAGGTCACCCTGGTGCTCGAGAACGAGGGCCGGGTCAACTACGGCCCGCGGCTGGGGGAGGCCAAGGGGCTCGTCGGCCCGGCGCGGACGGCGACCCGCGAGCTCAGGGCGTGGC
>NZ_JALPKN010000122.1 GCF_023630195.1 Actinotalea sp. C106
CGGTGCGGTGGCGGCGATCGGTCAGATCAGCGACATCATCGCCAGCATCAACGACTACCAGCTCACGATCGCCAGCGCGGTCGAGGAGCAGACGGCGACCACGAACGAGATGTCCCGCGGGGTCACCGAGGCCGCGACGGGCTCGGGGGAGATCGCCACGAACATCACGGGCGTGGCCTCCTCGGCGCAGACCTCGACCGAGGTCCTGGGGCAGATGGGCTCGGCGATCTCCGAGCTCGCCCAGATGAGCGCCGACCTGCGCACGAGGGTCTCAGCCTTCACCTACTGAGACCAGCAAAACTCCAGGTCCGCGCAGCGACCACGGCCCGGCCCCGACCCCCGGGGGCCGGGCCGTCCTGCGTCCCGCGCTGCACGTCCCTCAGCACACCCCTCAGCACCCCGAGGCATGATCACCCGTTCGCCAGCCGCTGACCTTCGCAGAACCATCACATCTCGCGCGGTCGCGCCGATGGCACGCAGGAGAGGGAGGCCCAGGTCACGCCGTGGCCGAGCCTGCCCTCCCGCTGCACTCGCGACGACGCAAGGGGTAGTCATGCTGATGAAGGGCCGCCGACGCTCGGGGACGCGCGGGATCGACGTCGACCCTGCCCCCGAGGACCCGGGCACGCGTGCGGAGTCCGGCGGGAGCCAGCCGCGGCGTCGTCTCGGCTCGTGGTTCGCCGACCTGTCGATCCTCGTCAAGATCCTGGCCCTCGTGGCGATCTTCGCCGTGGTGGGCGTCGGCCTCGGGGTCCGGGCGGCCTCGGGCATGCAGGAGCTGGCCGGCGGCACCGCCGAGCTCTCCCGCATGCAGCAGGAGCTCGCTCAGCCCATCAACCGGATCCGCGAGGACCAGGCCCACAGCACCGGCATCGTGGCCCAGGTCGCGGCCGCCGAGTCCGAGGGGTTGCGCGGTCCGTGGCTGGCGCGCCTGGAGACCACCGACGCCCGGATCGAGGAATCCATCGCCACGGTCGAGGCAGCCGGGGGCGCCGACCTCGACGGCTGGGCGGAGTTCGTCGAGGCCCGTGCGCAGTGGGTCCAGGTACGCGACACCGAGCTGCTCCCCGCCGCCCGCGGCGAGGACCAGGGTGCCTACGAGCGGGTGCTCGGCATCTCGGCCGAGCCGCTGACCCTCACCTACCAGAACGCCCTGGACCAGGTGCTCGCCGACCTGACCGTCCGCATGGACGCCATGGCCGAGGCCGCCGCGGCTCGCGCGGCGCTGAGCCTGCGGATCATCAGCGCCACGGTCGGCATCGCGGTGCTCATCGTGATCATCTACGGCGTGTCCACCGCCCGCTCGATCCGCCGGTCGGTCAGCAGCGTCCAGCGCTCCCTCGAGGCCATGGCCGACGGCGACCTCACGGTCCCGGCCGACGTCCCCACCCGCGACGAGATCGGACGCATGGCCACGGCCCTCACCACCGCCCAGACCTCGCTGCGCGCGACCCTCGCGGGGGTCGTCGAGCGCGCCGCCGCCCTGGACGGCACCTCGCGCGAGATGGCCTCCTCGGCCCACGAGGTCTCCTCGGGGGCGGCCGACCAGCAGGTCCGCACCGAGATGGTGGCTGCCTCGGCCGAGGAGGTCAGCCGGAACGTGCAGTCCGTGGCGGCCGGCACCGAGCAGATGGGCGCCTCGATCCGAGAGATCGCCCAGAGCGCCGACGACGCCGCGACCGTCGCGAACGAGGCGGTGACCCTCTCGGGCAAGGCCTCGACCACCGTGGCGGACCTGGGCGCGAGCTCGGCCGAGATCGGCGACGTGGTCAAGGTCATCACCTCGATCGCGGGCCAGACGAACCTCTTGGCCCTCAACGCGACCATCGAGGCCGCCCGGGCGGGGGAGGCGGGCAAGGGCTTCGCCGTCGTCGCCGGGGAGGTCAAGGAGCTGGCGCAGGAGTCCGCCCGCGCCGCCGAGGACATCGCCCACCGCATCGCGGGCAACGCCGAGCGCACCGAGGCCGCCATCACCGCGATCGAGGAGATCACCCAGGTGGTCAGCCGCATCAGCGACTACCAGACCACCATCGCCAGCGCCGTCGAGGAGCAGACCGCGACCACGGCCGAGATGGCCCGCTCGATCACCGAGGCGGCCACCGGCTCGACCGAGATCGCGGGGACCATCGCCGAGGTCGCAGGCGGCGCCAGGGCCTCCTCCGAGCACGCCGAGCTGATGGGTGGACGCTCCGACGACGTCGCGACCATGGCGGCCCAGCTCCGTGAGCAGGTCGGTCGTTTTCGGTTCTGAGACACCCCCGTCGAGCACTCACATCCACCGCCCCGCGGTCGATCAGTAGGCGGACCGGCAGACAGCAGGTCTCAGCAGGTCCCCTCAGCCGAACGGGAGGTGTGATGGCACGCATCAGGGTGCTCGTGGTCGACGACTCGGTCGTCGTCCGCCGGCTCGTGACCGACGCGCTGTCCTCCGACCCCGTCATCGACGTGGTGGGGGTCGCGGCCAACGGTCAGATCGCCCAGACGAAGGTCGGCCAGCTGGCCCCCGACCTGGTCACCATGGACATCGAGATGCCCGTCATGGACGGCATCGACGCAGTTCGTACGCTGCGTGGCGCAGGCCACCGCATGCCGATCATCATGTTCTCCACGCTGACCGAGCGCGGGGCGACGGCCACGCTGGACGCCCTCTCGGCCGGTGCCACGGACTACGTCACCAAGCCGGCGAACGTCGGCAGCGTGACCGAGTCCCTGCAGCGGGTCGCCAGCGAGCTGATCCCCCGGATCAAGGCCCTGGTGCCCCGCCCCGCCGGCGCCCCGGAGCGACCTGGCGCCGGAGCGCCCCGTACTGCCCCGGCCCCGCCCGCCCGCCGTCCTGTCGTTCTCCGCGCCCGCCCCGAGGGCCGCAAGGTCCGCGCGGTGGTCGTCGGCTCCTCGACCGGTGGTCCCGAGGCCCTCTCCCAGGTGATGCGTGGCATCACCGCGCCGCTGCCCGTGCCGGTCGTCGTCGTCCAGCACATGCCACCGGTGTTCACCCGGCAGCTCGCTGCCCGTCTCGACCGGCTCGGTGGCAGCACCGTGGTCGAGGCCACCGCGGGTCAGGACCTGCGTCCCGGCACGGTCTACATCGCCCCGGGTGACCTGCACCTGACGTTGGAGCCCTCGGCCTCGGGGGCCCGCACGGTCCTCACCCAGGGCCCGCCGGTCAACTTCTGCCGGCCCTCGGTCGACGTCATGTTCCGCTCGGCGGTCCAGGTGTTCGGCGGTGACCTGCTGGGCGTGATGCTCACGGGCATGGGCTCCGACGGCCGCGCCGCCACCGAGGACCTGGTCCTGGCGGGCGGCACGATGCTCGTCCAGGACGAGCCCACGAGCGTGGTGTGGGGCATGCCCGGTGCGGTCGCCACCGCGGGGCTGGCGCACGCCGTGCTGCCCCTGGACGAGATGGCCGCCGCCATGGTGCGCGGCGTCGAGGCGGGGGTGACGGTGCGATGACACTCGCCAACGACAGCTTCCTGTTCGTCTCCGACCTCGTGCGGCGCCGCAGCGCCATCCAGCTCGAGGCCGGCAAGGAGTACCTCGTCGAGAGCCGGCTGCTGCCCCTGGCCCGGACGGCCGGAGCGGCCGACGTCGACGCCTACGTGCGCTCGCTGCGTGCCGCGCCCAGCCCCGCCGCCCTCGAGGCCGTGGTCGAGGCGCTCACCACCAACGAGACGTCCTGGTTCCGCGACGCCCAGCCCTTCCAGGCCCTCACCGGGCACGTGGTGCCCACGCTCCTCGAGGGTGGACTCCCGGGCTTCGCCCCCAGCCTGAGGGTGTGGTCGGCGGCGTGCTCGAGCGGGCAGGAGCCGTACTCGATCGCGATGGCCCTGGCCGACGTCGTGCCCCCGCAGTCCCTGCGCATCACCGCCACCGACCTCAACGAGAAGGTGCTGGCCCGCGCCCGTCTGGGCCGCTACTCCCAGCTCGAGGTCAACCGCGGTCTCCCCGCCCCGATGCTCGTCAAGCACTTCGTGCGGGCCGGCACCGACTGGGAGATCGCTCCGCAGCTCAAGCAGGCGGTGACGTTCCAGCGGCACAACCTGCTCGACGCGCCGCCGTCCGGAGGGCCGTTCGACGTGGTGTTCCTGCGCAACGTCCTCATCTACTTCGACATCGCGACCAAGCGAGACGTGCTGCGGAAGGTGCAGGGAGTCCTGCGCCCCGGCGGCTACCTCCTGCTCGGCGCGGCTGAGACCACCATCGGGGTCGACGAGGGCTGGGAACGTGTCCCGGTCGGTCGTGGCTCCGTCTACCGGCGCACCGCGCGGAGGGCAGCATGAGAGCACTGGTCATCGACGATTCACGCACGATGCGGCGGATCGTCTCGGGGGTCCTCAAATCCATGGGCTTCGAGACGGTCGAGGCCGGCGACGGTCGCCAGGCCCTCGACGTCCTCGAGTCCGGCACCGAGATCGACCTCGCCTGCATCGACTGGAACATGCCGGTCATGAACGGTCTGGAGTTCGTGACCTCGGTCCGCCAGAACCGCGAGTGGCGGGACATGACCCTCATGATGGTCACCACCGAGAGCGAGCAGGGGCAGATCGTCCGCGCCCTCGCGGCCGGGGCCCACGAGTACCTGATCAAGCCCTTTACCCCGGACGCCGTCCGCGACAAGCTCCAGCTCCTGGGGCTGGTCGATCTCGAGGAGTCAGCATGAGCATGGACATCGATCTCGCAGCCTTCGCGGGGACCGACCCGATCTACGTGATCACCGAAGAGGTGTTCACCGCGATGATCGACGGCGAGGAGGGGTACCTGCGGCACTGGGACGGCCCCGCCCCCGTGATCCTCGACCCGATGCACGCCTGGGTCGACGTCAACGGCACGACCTCGGGCCGGGTGCTGCTCACGACCGAGCGCGGCACCGCCGACGAGCTCGCCCGGGCCCTGCTGCAGATGACGCCCGACGAGCCGGTCTCCCCGGAGGACTTCGTCGACGCGCTGGGCGAGGTCGCGAACGTGGTCGGGGGTAACGTCAAGTCGTTGGTGCCCGAGCCCGGGGTCCTCACGCTGCCCCAGGTCACCCAGGAGCGACCGCCGACCCTGCCGGACGCCCTGATCTACGAGCTGGCCCTCGACTGGCGAGGCCGGGCCGTGGTCATCAGTCTGTGGAAGCTGCCGTGAACCCGCGACCTTCCGAGTACGACGCACGAACGAGGTGGAACCGATGAGAGTCCTGGTCGCTGATGACAGCCGCGTGATGCGGCAGATCGTGATCCGTACCCTGCGTCAGGCAGGCTACGACTGGTGGGAGATCAGCGAGGCCGCCGACGGCGCCGCTGCCCTCGAGCACGTCAAGACCGAGCAGCCCGACTTCGTGCTCTCGGACTGGAACATGCCCGAGATGACCGGCATCGACATGCTGCGTCGCATGCGCGCCGAGGGCATCGAGACCCCGCTGGGCTTCGTCACCTCTGAGGGGTCCACCGAGATGCGTGAGCAGGCCGACGCCGCGGGCGCCCTGTTCCTCATCGCCAAGCCCTTCACCGCGGAGATCTTCCGCGACACCATCGACCCCTTCCTCGCATGAGCGCCGGCGAGGTCACGCGCCCGACCCCGCTGCCCCCGGCCCTCGAGGTCCGCGAGCTGCTCGAGGGGCTGCTCGGGCGCGACGTCGAAGGCACCGTGGGCACGCCCGTGGTGGACCCGCACAAGGACCCGGGCGCCGTGGTCGGCGTGTACGTCGACGACATGCTGAAGCTCCGGGCCCTCGTCGTCATGGAGATGCCCCTCGCGGCGTACACGGGGGCGGCCATCGCGCTGATCCCGGCCCGCACCGCGCAGGACTCGGTCGAGGCCGGCCTCATCTCGCCCATGCTGTTCGACAACACCACCGAGATCCTCAACGTGGGCGCCTCGCTGTTCAACCACGACGGCTGCCCGCACCTGCGGCTCTACGAGACGTACGCCCCGCGCGAGACCCTGCCGGCCGACATCGACAAGTGGGTCCTGGCCTACGTGCAGCGGCTCGACATGGAGCTCGACGTCACCGGCTACGGCAAGGGCAACATCTCGGTCCTGGTGGTCTGACTCCTCGCCTGCAGGCCGGTCACCCGCGGCCACCGGGCATCACGGACGCACGAGCCCCCGCCTCGACCTCGGTCGGCGGGGGCTCGTGCCGTTCTCGGGCGGTTCGGGGGGGCAGACGTGCTGCGGGTCAGGCCTTGTGCGGCTTGAAGGCCCAGTGCCAGGGCTCGCGCGGGACGTCCTCGACGAACCCGTAGTCCTTGGCGTTGGCGCGCATCCACGTCTGGGCCTTGGCGTCGAGCTTGAGGTCGACGGCGATCCCCCAGCCGTGGTCGCTGGTGCCAGGCACGGCTGCGAGGCCGCCCTGGGAGTACAGGCCCTTGCGCTGGACCAGGTCCACCTGGGACGCGTACGTCCGGTAGGAGTCGGTCATGCCGATGGTCACGCCGTCGCGCCGGGCTGCGGCGTGCATCGCCTCGTAGGACCGCGCGGCGGGGGACCAGAGCTTGTGGCCGCTGCCCGAGATCTGGCTCAGTGCGTGGTCGGGGACCTTGCCGTTGCCGAACTGCTTGAGCTCGAGGGGGATGCCCTTGGCGTCCACCTTGCCGGTGGTGCCGCCGGCCGCGCCCTGGGCAGCGCCTGAGGCACCCGTCGCCCCGGTCGCATGGGTGATCACGCTCTGGCTGGCGACAGCCTTCTCGAGGGCCGCACCGAAGGTGCCGGCGGTCGAGCTGGTCGTCGCGGTGCTCACCGTCCCGAGCACGGGGGAGCCCCCGACGGTCGGGGCGGAGACGGATGCGATCTGCGACTGGATCTGCGCGATCCGGCTGGTGATCCCGGCGATGGCCTCCACGCGGGCCCTTCCTGTTGGGGGGGGGCGGACCCTTCTCCCATCGGCCGGCCGCGCAGCCCTGTGAGGGGTGGGCGGGTGAAAAGGCTCGTCCGAACGGGTGGCTGACGCCAGATCTCGGCGTGGCGCGCCGGATCCGACCTAGGCTCGTCCTGTCAGCGACAACGGCAAACCCGTCGAGAGGCGGGGACGCAAAGCCACGGGACCCATGCGGTCAGCCGGGCTACCGAACGAAAGTGGTGTGCCATGCAGGACAACGCGCTCGGCCAGTCCGCCTACCGCTCCTTCGACGAGGACCGCTCGGTCATCCTGCCGGACACGGCCCCCGTGCCGCCCCAGATCCTCGCCCGCTGGGCCGCCCTCGCGAGCCAGCGCTCCTACCAGGGCCTCCTCCCGCAGCAGACCGCCTAGCAGCTGAGCCCGCAGGGCTCCCAGGACGACGCCTCGCTCGCGCACCGCCCCCCGCGCAGCAGGTTCCCGGCCGAAGGCCGCGGCACGTGATCGATCGTGCCGCGGCCTTCGTGCGTGCGGGGGGCCACGACCTGTTCACCTGCTCGGCGTGATCGTTCCGCCAGGTGCCCTGTCCCGTTCACCCCGGTGCCACCTGAGACCTCTAGACATCTAGGTGTCAGAGAACGGACCGAGAGGACAGGGATCGTGAACACCCCCCAGCACGGCATCCGAGCAGGGCTCCTCGTCACCGGCGCGGTGCTTGCCATGAGCTCTCTGGCGGCCTGCGCCGACCAGTCGGCCTCCGCCGCCCCCACCACACTGCGCTTCGCCGTCACCGACCTGCAGGGGCTCGAGGAGCTCCAACGTGAGTACGGCGCCTTCAAGGACGTCCTCGAGGAGCACACCGGCCTCGAGGTCGAGTTCTACGCCGTCAACGACCGCACCGCGGCCGCCGCGGCCCTCGACAACGACCACGTCGACGTCGTCTTCACCGGTCCGGCCGAGTACGTGGTCATCCACGAGAACACCGGGGCCGAGCCGGTCGTCGCGATCCGGCGCCCGGGCTACCGCTCGTGCGTCTACACCTCGAGCGAGAGCGGCATCACCGCGATGGACCAGCTCGAGGGTGAGCAGGTCGCCATGAGCGACATCGGCTCGACCAGCGGGCACCTCGGCCCGTCGCAGGTGCTGCTCGAGGCCGGGCTCGAGCACGGTGACAACGTCACCGTGCTCACCGTCGGCGACGCCGTGCACGAGGCCCTGGTGCGTGGGGACGTCGCGGCGGTCGGCATCGGCTGCCACGACTACGAGGAGTTCATGGCCACGGCCGAGGACCCGTCCGACTTCACGCTCCTGGCCGAGGGCGACCCGCTGCCCCCGGACCTGCTCATGGCCCGCGACGGCCTCGACGAGGAGACGGTCGAGACCCTGCGTGAGGCATTCGAGGGGCACTTCCCCGAGCTGCTCGAGGCGATGCTCGAGGGCAAGGACAACGCCAAGTACTCCGGTGCCGAGCTCGTGGTGGTCGGCGACTCCGACTACGACGTGGTCCGCTCCATGTTCAAGGCCATCGGCGTGGACGACTTCACCGAGTTCGTCGGCTGACGTGGCTGCCGCAAGCGTCGAGGTCCGCGGCCTGACCAAGGTCTACGCCGACGGCCACCGCGCCCTGTCCGGGATCGACCTCACGGTCGAGCCCGGGCAGGTGCTCGCCCTGGTCGGCTCCAACGGGGCCGGCAAGTCCACCCTGCTGCGCTGCCTGGTCAGGCTCCTGGAACCCACGGCCGGGACCGCGCTGATCGACGGGGCGGACACGACCACGGCGAGCCGTCGAGAGCTGCGGGCCATCCGGACCCGCGTCGGCTTCGTGTTCCAGAAGCCCGCCCTGGTCGGCCGTCTCAGCGCCTTCACCAGCGTGGTGCACGGGGCCATCGGCCGGCGTGGCAGCCGCTGCGCCGTCCCGGCGCTGTGCCCCGAGGACGTCCGGGAGCAGGCCATGGTCGCGCTGGACCGGGTCGGACTGGCCCACGTGGCCGGCCGTCGGGTCGACGCGCTCAGCGGCGGTCAGCAGCAGCGGGTGTCGATCGCCAGGATGCTCGTGCAGGACCCGGCGATCATCCTGGCCGACGAGCCGGTCGCCGCCCTCGACCCGGTCAGCGCCGTCGAGGTCATGGAGCTGCTGCGCGACGTCGCGGTCGAACGCGGTCTGACCGTCCTGGCGGCCCTGCACCACCTCGACTACGCGGTCACCTACACCGAGCGCATCGTCGGGCTGCAGGGCGGGCGTGTGGTGCTGGACCGCAGCACCCACGAGTTCGAGACCCGCGAGCTCGACGCCGTCTACGCGGGCGCCTCGTGAGAGGGCCTGAGCTCGACGGCGCGCCGAGGACGCCCCCGGGGCCGACGCGGCCGCCGTCGGCCCCC
>NZ_JALPKN010000123.1 GCF_023630195.1 Actinotalea sp. C106
GCTCGGGGCGGCCCAGCTGCAGGGCGCGCTCCCGCCGTGCCCGGGCCCGCCCCGCGGTGCCGAGGGCGACCGCGACGACGACGAGCTGCACCACCGAGAGCACCGCAGCGGCCCGCAGGTCGAGGAACTGGGTGGTCTGCACCCAGATCTCGGTCTCGACGGTGCCGTAGCCGGTGCCGCCGAGCACCAGGACCACCCCGAAGGCCGTCGCGCAGAACAGGAACACGATCGAGGCCGCCGAGGCGATCGCCGGGGTCAGCGCCGGCAGGGTCACGGTGAGGAAGGCCCGCCAGGGCGGGGCGCCGAGGGAGCGGGCGGCCTGCTCGGCGCGCGGGTCCAGGTGGGCCCAGAACCCGCCGACGGTCCGCACCACCACCGCGTAGTTGAAGAACACCAGGGCCGCGACGACGGCCGCGAAGGTGCCGTCCCAGTCGAGGAAGCCCAGGGGCCCCGAGGGGGCGAGCACCGACCGGAAGGCCACCCCGACCACCACCGTCGGCAGCACGAAGGGCACGATGACGAAGGCCCGCAGGGCGGCCCGACCACGGAACTGGCACCGGTAGAGGAGGTAGGCGCCGGGGATCCCGACCAGCACCGCGATCGCGGTACCCACGGTGGCCTGGGCGAGGGTCAGCCCGATGATCCGCCAGGTCCGTGGCCGCCCGAAGACCTCCGCGAACCCGCCCAGGTCCAGGCCGCCGTCGACCACGAAGCCCCGCAGCACCAGGCTCCCCACCGGCAGGGCGAAGAACAGCCCCAGGAAGGCCAGCGGCAGGGCGGCCGCCAGCCCCCACACCAGTCCTCGACCGACGCGCGCACGCCCCACCCCGGCGCCAGGTCGGCTGCGGGGGTGGGCCGTACGGGCGCCGGGGGTGGGCACGGTCAGCCGATGACCGTGTCCGTCCAGGCCTGGATCCAGTCCTCACGGTTCTCGGTGATCACGGCGGGGTCGAGGGTGTACGGGTCCTCGGGCAGCGGCGCGAACCGGTCCCAGGACTCGGGCAGCTCGATCGAGGAGTCGGCCGGGTACACGTACATGTTCTCGGGGATGTCGGCCTGCACCTCGGGGCTCAGCAGCCAGTCGACCACCTGCTGGGCGCCCTCGGGGTTAGCTGCGCCGGCGAGCACCCCGGCGTACTCGACCTGGCGGAAGCAGGTGTCGAGCATCGCGCCGGTGGGCGCCTCCTCGGCGCCCTCGCCGACCTCGTAGGGCGGGGAGGAGGCGTAGGACAGCGCGATGGGCCGGTCACCCTCGCTCGAGGGGCCGGAGAAGTCCACGTAGTACGCGTCCGACCAGCCGCTGACCACCTTGAGGCCGTTGGCGCTCAGGTCCGCCCAGTACTGCTCCCACCCGTCCTCGCCGAACTCGGCGACGGTCGCCAGCAGGAAGGCCAGCCCGGGGGACGAGGTCGCAGGGTTGGTCGTCACCACGAGGTCGGCGTAGGCAGGGTCGGTCAGGTCCGCGAGCGTCGCCGGCTCCTCGAGGCCCTCCTCGGCGAACCACTCGTGGTCGATGTTCAGGCACACGTCGCCCACGTCGACCGCACTCAAGTACCCCTCGTCGTCGACCGCGAGGGCCTCGACGTCGGGCCCGGCGTTCGGCGAGGAGTACGGGTCGAGGACCCCCTCCTCGATCGCGCGCGAGGCGAAGGTGGTGTCGATCCCGAAGACGACGTCGCCCAGGGGCGAGTCCTTGGTGAGGATCAGCTGGTTGACCAGGGCGCCGCCGTCCCCCGGGGCCTGGGTCTCGAGGGTCAGGCCCGAGGACGCCTCGAAGTCCGCGATGACGTCCTCGCTGAGCGCGAAGGAGTCGTGCGTGACGAGCACGACGGTGCCGCCGCCCTCGCCGGTGGTGGTGTCGTCCTCGGTGGCGCCGTCGTCGCCTCCGGTGCCGATGGTCGAGCAGCCGGCGAGCAGGGCTCCCGCCGCGACGAACGCGCCGAGGCGCAGGTGGTTCCCGGTGCTGGCCGGGCGGGCGAGGGTCCTCGCCATGGTGTGTCCTCCTCGTGGTCGCAGGAGGGGGGCCCAGCACCGAGGTCGTCGACCGGCAGCACCGGTCGATGACGACGGTGGCAGGCCTGAGACGTCCCGACTCCCTACGCCGGTACCAACCGGATCAGGTTCGAGGGTCTGCGGATGTCCGCACTCTCAGCGTCCAGCGTCCGGCGAACCGGACGACGCTCCCCTGTCGTTCACCCCGAGCCTACCGCCGCGACGCCGGTGCCCCGTCCGGCGGGTGGGCTGGACGGGGCATCGGCGAGTCAGGAGCGGGGCAGCGACGGGCGATCAGACGGTGAACGACCCGACACGCTCCCGCAGGTCGGCAGCGATCCGCGAGAGCTCACCGACCGAGTCGCCCATCTGGACCAGCACCTGACTCGCGTCCGACGCACCGGCCGCGACCCCGGTGATGTTCTGAGCGATCTCCCCCGAGCCCGTCGCCGCCTCGGTGACCCCGCGGGACATCTCGTTGGTGGTCGCGGTCTGCTCCTCGACCGCGCTGGCGATCGTCAGCTGGTAGTCGTTGATGCTCGCGATGATCGTGGAGATCTGGCCGATGGCCTCGACGGCACCGGTGGTGTCGCCCTGGATGGCCTCGACCCGACGGGCGATGTCCTCCGTGGCCCGAGCGGTCTCCTGGGCCAGCTCCTTGACCTCTCCCGCGACGACGGCGAAGCCCTTGCCGGCCTCACCAGCGCGCGCAGCCTCGATCGTCGCGTTCAACGCCAGCAGGTTCGTCTGCTCAGCGATGCTCGTGATCACCTTGACCACGTTCCCGATCTCCTGGGACGAGACACCCAGCTTCGTGACCGTCTCGTTCGTCTGCGCAGCAACACCGGTCGCCTGCGAGGCGACCTTCGCCGCCTCGTTGGCGTTCTGCGCGATCTCCCGGATCGAAGCACCCATCTGCTCCGCACCAGCAGCAACAGCCTGCACGTTCCGGCTCACCTGCTCCGCAGCAGCCGCCACCACACCAGCCTGCGCCGAGGTCTCCTCCGACCCTGCCGCCACCTGCGCGTTCGCGGCAGACATCTCCTCAGCGGCAGAGGCCACCACGCCGGCGGTCTCGATGACACCGCTGATCACCGAGCGCAAGGACTCCTGCGCGACGACGAGGGCCGCGGCCATCTGACCCAGCTCGTCCTGCGACCGGATCTGCGGGTGCACCGTCAGGTCGCCGGTCGCCATCGCGTCCACGGACCGCTTGACCTCGACCACCGAGCGCCGGATGCCACGGGCCAGCAGCGTCCCCATCACGGAGCCGACGACGACCACCACGGCCAGGATCGCCACCGTCGCGACGACCGCGGCACGAGCTTCCTCCGCAGCGGTGTCGGCGAGGTCGGCCATCTCCGCGGCGATCTCGACCTCGATGTCACCGATGTGCCCGAGCATCGCCGGGATCACCCCGTCGAGCTCCCCGGCGAGGATCTCCGCGAACTCCTCGGTGTCCCCCGCCATGGCTGCTGGCACGAGCTTGCCGTCGACGATCGTGCGGTAGGCGCCGTACTCGGCGAGGAAGGCGTCGAGGTTGTCGGGCTCGCTCCCGTTCGCGGCGACGTAGACGTCGGTGTAGGTCGCCGCGGCCTCGTCGAAGGCCACGTAGGCGCCCTCGAGGCTCGCCCGTGCAGACTCCCGGGCGGAGGCCGGCACGACTGCGACCCGCAGCATCGTGACGCGGACGTCGATCAGCGCGGCCTTGAGCTGGCCCAGGGCGGTACCGACCTGGGACTGCGTCTCGGCCGCCTGGGTCGCGCCCGCGATCTCGTTCATCTTGAGGACGGCGAAGCCGCCGAGCCCGCTCGCGAGCACCGCGAAGACGGCGACGAGGGCGAGGATCTTCGCGCGGATCGACACCCGGGCGAGGAGCCCGGCGCGCGGTGCGGCCGTAGAGGACGGGCTGGGAACGCTCATGACGCAGGACTCCTTCGAACGAGGAGCCCACTGCCCCCCACAGGGAGCCGATCGGCCGCGGAGGTCCCGCCGATCTGGGTCGGACGTCCCGGCCGTGGCGCCGGTGACGGCGCCTCTCCCGCGGATACGCTCGGGGCGGGCAGGGCCCTCACCTGCACCGTCCGACCGAGGAGGAGCCGTGGCCGTCCAGGCTGAGCTGTTCGCCGCCAAGCACGCTGCCGCCCTGGCACGCTCTGAGGCCCTCGAGGCCGGTGGGGTGACCCCCACGGGGGACGCCGCCCACCTGGCCCTGGAGGACCTCGGACCGATCGAGCTCGAGGCCCTCGGCGAGATCGTCGCGCGAGCCGTGCGCTTCGGCTCGGGCGACCTCGAGCTCGAGGAGGTGGACCTCGACCACGAGTCGCTGCTGCTGCTCCCCGACTTCCTGTGCGAGGCCCTGGCCGAGCTCAGCCGCAGCGAGGACCCGGACCTGGCGACCGAGGTCGCGACCGAGTGGGCGCAGGCCGAGGAGGTCGACGCCTCGGCGACGGAGCTGCTGCCCGTGCTGACCTCGATCGTCGCGCTGGTGCTGCTGGCGGAGAAGTCCGGCGAGCGCCTCTACCTGTGGACCGCCGAGGGCTGAGCCCACCGTCTGCCCACCGCCCTGCGCCGCCCGGCTGGCAGGGCTACGGTGAGCAGAGCAGCTCACCCATCGGTGGAGGTAGATCGTGTCGGACAAGAAGCAGGGCGTCGCAGCCAAGGTCGTCGGCGGTGTCGTCACCCTGGTCGGCGTGTGGGCCGCCCAGAAGGCCGTGACCAGCGCCTGGAAGATGATCAGCGGTCACGAGCCGCCCGCCCCGGAGGACGACGACGACTCGCGCCTCGCCGAGGTGATCGGCGCCGCCGTGCTGTCGAGCGCCATGGTCGCCCTCGCCCGTGTGCTGGCCACGCGAGGGACCGCCAAGTTCCTCAGCTGACGGAGCCCCGCTCCTCCTCGCCGCCGTTCTCGTCCCGGGCGGTACGGCCCTTCTCGTCCTCAGGCGTACTCGCCCCCTCGGCCTGCGCGACCTCGGCGTGGGCGAGCTCGAGGTCGCGGGTGAGCTCGTCGACGACGAGCAGCTCCTTGCGGACCTTCCCCGTGCGGTAGCCCGCGCGCGCCACCATGTGCGCCGCGACCGGCGAGGTGAGCATCTGGAACAGGGCGACCAGCAGCAGCATCCACAGCACCGGGCCGCTACGCAGACGCAGAGCAAGGCCCAGCATCATGAGGATGAGCCCGAGCACCTGCGGCTTGGTCGCGGTGTGCATGCGGGCGAGCAGGTCGGGGAACCGGATGAGCCCCACGCCGGCCGCGAGGGTCAGCAGCGAGCCACCCAGCAGGCACACCGCAGCGAGCACGTCGAGCACGACGTCCAGGGTCCCGTTCACTCGCGCACCTCCCCCTGGGCCGGCCCGCCGTGGTGCTCGGCGTCGCTCGACCCGAGCGCGGTCGTCTCGGCCTCGAGACGCTCGGTCTCGGCCGCGGCGATCTCCTCGCGGGTGAGGATGCGCCCCTCACCCTCGGGCTCGACCGAGGCGAAGCGCGCGATGGTCACCGAGCCGACGAAGCCCACCAGGGCGACCGCTACGAGGATCGGCACGGTGTCGATGCGGCGTGACCACGCGGCCTCGAGGGCGATGGCCCCGACGATGGTGCTGGTCACGATGTCCAGGGCGATGGTCCGGTCGAGCATGCTCGGGCCCTTCTCGGCCCGGACCAGCGCGAGGCCGGCGCTGATGGTGAGCAGCACCGCGCAGATGATGACGACGACGATCACGGGCGCTCCCCCCTCTCCTCGGTGGGCGGCACGACGGGCTCGGTGCCCGCGATCTCGGTGAGGGAGACCGGGGCGGCCGCCTGCGACGGGGCTCCCTGCAGTCCCGGGTCTGCGGCGCTGCGCTGCGGACGCCGGGTGAGCCCGGCCTCGGTGAGCTCGGCGTCCGAGGCGAAGGCCCGCAGGATGCGCGCCTCGGTGTCGAGCACGTGGCGCCGCGCGGCCTCGACCCCGCCGGCGATGTCGACGTCGAGCACGTGGATGTAGAGCACCCCGGAGACGCGGTGGGCCTCGACGACGATGGATCCCGGCACCAGGGAGCAGAGCTCGGCGGTGAGGGTCAGGTAGAGGTCGGAGTGGCTGCGCAGGTGGACCGCGAGCACCGCGCTGCGCGGGGTCCGGCCCACCCGGAAGGCCTGGTAGGCCACCTGGGTGCTGGCCACGACCAGGTCGATGACGAACCGGTAGGCCAGGTAGGCCACCGAGGGCAGGTGCACGCGGCCGTGGAAGTCGACCGCGGGGAGCGGCATCAGCCGGGTCACCAGGACGGCGAGCACGAGCCCGCTGAGCACGTTGGCGATCGAGAGGTCACCCCAGACGAGCACCCAGATGACCGCCAGCCAGACGGTCATGACCAGGTTGATGCCGAAGGAACGACGGCGCGGGTGGAGGCTCACTCGTCCTCCTCCTCGACCGGCTCGTCGGGCAGCTCGGAGTCGGGGGTGTCCTCGGCCACCTCGGAGGAGACCCCGGCCCCGCGGGCGCGGTCCGGCAGCACCGAGACGATGTACTGGTCCGGGTCCCGCAGGGTCGCGGCGGCCCGTTGGGTGTAGTCGTACATGGGCCCGGCCACGACGGTGATGCTGACCCCCAGCAGGACGAGGGAGGCAGCCGAGCCGACCATGGCCCGGGGCAGCCGCATGGGTGCGGGCTCGACCGGGGCGACCTGCCAGAAGGCCTTGTTCCATGCCTTGACGATCGCGTAGAGGGTCAGCAGCGAGGTCACCACCCCGGCACCGACCAGGGTGAGGGCCAGCGGCCCGCCGTCGGCCACCCCCGCCTGCAGCAGCCCCGCCTTGCCGAGGAACCCCGACAGCGGCGGGATGCCGGCCAGGTTCATCGCCGGGACGAAGAAGAGCACGGCGAGCACCGGTGCCAGCTTGGCCAGCCCGCCCAGCTGGTCCAGGCTGGTCGACCCGCCCCGGCGCTCGACCAGCCCGACGACGAGGAACAGGGCCGTCTGCACGGTGATGTGGTGGGCCACGTAGAAGATCGAGGCCCCGAGCCCCTGCTCGCTGGACAGGGCGATGCCGAAGATCATGTAGCCGATGTGGCTGACCAGGGTGAAGGACACCAGCCGCTTGATGTCGTTCTGGGCCACCGCCCCGAGGATCCCGACCACCATGGTGAGCAGCGCGGCGACCATGAGCAGGGTGTCGGCCCGGCCGTCGGGGAACAGCAGGGTCTGGGTGCGGATGATCGCGTACACGCCGACCTTGGTCAGCAGCCCCGCGAACACCGCGGTGACCGGGGCCGGCGCCGTGGGGTAAGAGTCCGGCAGCCAGGCCGAGAGCGGGAAGATCGCCGCCTTGATGCCGAAGGCCAGCAGCAGCAGGAGCTGCAGGACGAGCTGCACGCCGGGGTCGATCTCGGGCAGCCGGATCGCGAGCTGGGCCAGGTTCACCGTGCCGGTCGCCGCGTAGATCAGGCCGATCGCGAGGAGGAAGACCATGGAGGACACGAGCGAGACCACCACGTAGATGGTTCCCGCGCGGATGCGCTCCCCGGTGCCCCCCAGGGTGAGCAGCACGTAGGAGGCCGCGAGGAGCATCTCGAAGCCCACGTACAGGTTGAACAGGTCCCCCGAGAGGAAGGCGTTCGCGACCCCCGCGCTCAGCACCAGGTACGTGGGGTGGAAGATCGCGACGGGGGTCCCACGGTTCCCGTCGGCGAGCCCCTGGGCGAGGGAGTAGATCAGGACGCACAGGGTCACCGCTGCGGAGACGGTGAGCATGAGGGTCGAGAGCCGGTCGGCGACCAGGTCGATGCCGACCGGGGCGGCCCAGTTCCCGACGTCGAGGACGACGGGGCCCTGGTCGGCCGCGATGAGCAGGGTCAAGGAGGCGAGCAGCACCACGGTCAGGGCGACGACGCTGATGATCTGCTGAGCCTTGGAGTGCCGCCACAGCGCGAGGGCCAGCCCGGCTGCCGAGAGCGGGACGAGCACCGGCAGGGGCACCACCCAGCTGAGGTCGGTGAGGCTGAGCCAGAGGAGGTCGGGAGGGGTCATGACCGGTCGCCCCCCATCTCGTCGTGGACCTCGGCGGCGTCCTCGTCGAGGGTCGTGGTGACCTCGGTGTCGCTGTCCTCGAAGGCCGCGAGGTCAGCCGCGGCGCGGCGGGCGACGCGGCGGTCCTCGAGGTCGTCCTGGACCTCGTCGTGCCGGTTGAGCTGCCACGAGCGGTAGGCCATCGCGAGCAGGAAGGCCGAGATGCCCAGGGTGAGCACGATCGCCGTGAGGATCATGAACTGGGGCAGGGGGTCGCTCATGTCCTCCGGGTCGGTCTGACCCGTGATCGGCGCCCCGCCGGCGGCTCCCCCGGCGACGAGGAACAGCAGGTTGATGCCGTTGCTCATCGCGACGAAGCCGAGCAGCACGCGGGTCAGGCTGCGCTCGAGCAGCAGGTACACACCGACCGTGACCAGCACGACGATCACCAGCACCAGGGCCAGGCTCGGGGAGGTGTCGATCATCGCTGCACCTGCCCGTCGCGGCTCTCGTCCGGGGCCACGCCGTACGGGGCGTCGACCGTGGCCCGGTCCTCGCCCTCGGGGCGCTCGGTCTCGGGGTCACCGTCCTGGGACTCGCCGTGCCGGTCGATCTCCGAGCCCAGGCTGCGCAGCACGTCCAGCACCAGGCCGACGACCAGCAGGAACACCCCCATGTCGAAGAAGAGCGACGTCACGAGCTTGATCTCGCCGAGCAGCGGCAGGCTCACCTCGATGATCAGGCTCTGCAGCACCGATCCCCCGGCGAGCAGGGCGAGGAGCCCGACGCCGGCCGAGAGGAACAGGCCCGTGCCGAGCAGCAGGCCGGGGTGGATCGGGGCGGCCTCGGTGAGCTCGTAGCGGCCGCCCGCGAGGTAGCGGACGATCAGCGCGATCCCGACCACGAGCCCCGCCGCGAACCCGCCGCCCGGGGCGTTGTGCCCGGCGAAGAGCAGGAACAGCGCGAACATGATCATCGAGTGGAAGAGGAGCCGCGTGGCGATCTCGAAGATGATCGACCGCCGCTGCGGGGCCAGGGTCCGGCCGCCGCGCAGCCACTCGGTGCGGGGCCGTGCACGTCGCGTCGAGCCACCGACCCCGAGCTCGGCCTCGGACGCCCCCTCGGCACGGCCCGCGTCCCGGACCCGCATCACGTGCATCGGGTC
>NZ_JALPKN010000124.1 GCF_023630195.1 Actinotalea sp. C106
GAGGGCCATGCCCAGCACCGAGAGAGCGACCGCGGCGCGCAGCGCGACGGCGGAGCCGCGAGCGGGACGGCTCGCACCACGGGCCCCGCGCCTCACGGACCGACCCCCACCGTCAGCGCCTGGCCCTGGTAGCTGTCCAGGGCCAGCGCCAGGGCGCCACGCACCTCGGCCTGATCACCGAGCAGCGAGGGCAGCACGGCGACCGGACCGGCCGTGCTGGGCAGGGTACGACCGGCGATCGTCGTGCTCAGGGTCTCGAGGAACACGCCCCCCGCCCGTACGAGCTCCCCGCCCACGACGACGACGTCGGGGTCCAGGAGGGTGCACACGGTCGCGATCGCGCGGCCCAGGTGGACGGCGGCCGCCGCGATGACCTCGCGGCACTCCGCGTCCCCGTCGAGGGCCTTGCCGACGGCGTCGCGCAGGGCGAGGTGCCCGTGGGTGGGCTGCAGGCGCGCGAGCAGGGCCGCCGACCCGACCAGGGTCTCGAGGCAGCCCCGGTTGCCGCACCGGCAGGGCGGGCCGTCGTCGTCGAGCACGAGGTGGCCCAGCTCCCCGGCCCCGCCGCTGCGACCGTGGTGCACGGTGCCGCCGAGGACGAGCCCCAGGCCGACGCCGTGGGAGACCCGCAGGTAGGCCACGTCCCGCAGCCCCTTGGCCGCTCCGAGCCGGGCCTCGGCCAGGGCGCCCAGGTTGGCGTCGTTGTCGACGTGCACCGGGACCCCGAGGCGCCGCCCGAGCACGGCGGGCACGTCGGTACCGTCCCAGCCGCGCAGCAGGCCCTCGGCCGAGACCTCCCCCGCCCGGACGTCGACCGGGGCCGGGATACCGACCCCCATCGCCAGCACCTCGCCGAGCGAGGCCCCCACCGAGTCGACCATCTCCTCGACGAGCATCGCGGCGCGGTCCAGACCGTCGTCGGCGCGGTGCTCGGGGGGCAGGGGCAGACGCTGCTCGGCGACCACGCGGTGGCTCACGTCCGCCAGGGCGACCCGCATCGACCGCTCCCCGAAGTGGACCCCGGCCACCAGGCCCAGGTTCCGGGCGAGGGAGACCTCCTGCGCGCGACGGCCGCTGCGCGAGGTCGGCGTGGTGGTCAGCACCCCCGCGCCGGTGAGCTCTTTGACGATGTTGGAGATGGTCGCGGCGGACAGCCCGGTGACGCCCGCGAGCTCGACCTGCGTGATCGAGCCGCGCTGCTGGACCACCCCCACGATGCGGGCCCGGTTGGCCTCGCGCAGGGAGGTCTGGGATCCAGGGGTCACCCGGTCCTTGGCCACGCTCGAAGGGTACCGGTCACCTGTTCGCCCACCACCCTTGACAGCGGGCGGGCTCACCCCTTGGATGACGCGGTACCGCCGGGTGGGGCCTGCTGGCGCTCCCGTGCCATGCTCGTGCGCACACCGACGGAGGTCACGGATGCCCGCAAGGACGCGCTGCGCAGTCCGCGCACCCCGTCGTCGTGCCCGCGGGCAGCACGGTCGCACCGGGCACCGAGCCGGCCGTCGTGCCGCCCCGGTCGTCTCGCTCGCCCTGGTCGGGGCTCTGCTCGCCGCCTGCTCCCCGGGAGGCGACACCACCCCGACCGCGGCCGGCCAGCCGCACGTCGAGGTGTTCACCTGGTGGGCCTCGGGCTCGGAGAAGCTCGCCCTCGACGCGCTGTCCAGCACCTTCGCCGAGCAGCACCCGGGGATCCGCTTCGACGACGCGGGCGTGGCGGGGGGCGCCGGGTCGGCAGCGAAGGACGTGCTCGACTCACGCATGGCCGCCGGCGACCCTCCCGACACCTTCCAGGTGCACGGCGGGGCGGAGCTCGCCGACCACGTCGCCGCCCACGACCTGCGCCCGCTGGACGACGTCGCAGCAGACCTGGGCCTGGCCGCCGTCGTGCCCCAGACGGTGCTCGCCGCGACGCAGGTGGACGGGGTGACCTACGCGATCCCGTCGAACGTGCACCGCGCGAACGTGGTGTGGGCCAACACCTCGGTGCTGCAAGCCGCCGGGCTCGCGCCGACCACGGCCTTCGCGAGCCTCGACGAGTGGTTCGTGGCCCTCGAGGCCGTCGAGGAGACCGGGGCGACCCCTCTGGCCCTCGGGGCCGACTGGACCCAGGTGCACCTGCTCGAGGCGGTCCTCCTGGCCCAACTGGGGGCAGAGGGGTACCGCGGCCTGTGGGACGGCAGCACCGACCCGATGTCCGCCGAGGTGACCGCGGCCCTCGGGACCTTCTCCCGCCTGGTGGGCTACTCCGACGAGGACCGCGCGAGCCTGGACTGGGAGGACATGACCTTCCGGGTGGCCGAGGGCGAGGCCGCCTTCATGATCATGGGCGACTGGGCGCTGCCGGCCTTCCGCGCGGCCGACATCCCCATCGGCAACGACGTTCTCTGGGCCCCGGCCCCCGGCACCTCGGGCAGCTTCGGCCTCGTGGTGGACGCCTTCGCGATCCCCGGTCCGGCCACCAACGTCGAGGAGGCGGTGAGCTGGGTCTCGACCATCGGCTCGGCCGAGGCCCAGACCGCACTGAGCAGCGTCAAGGGCTCCATCCCGGCCCGCACCGACGTGAGCGTGCAGGCCCTGCACCCCTACCAGCTGCACTCGACCGCGGCCCTCGAGCGCGACGAGCTCGTGCCCTCCCTCGCGCACGGCACCGCGGTGGACGGCGCCACCCTGCAGGAGATCACCCAGGCGGTGGGCAGCTTCACCGAGGGCCGGACGAGCGTCGCACAGCTGCAGCGCGCGCTCGCCTCGGCCCTCGGCGAGGACTGACCCCCGAGGTTCAGGGCCGCAGCAGCCCCAGCAGCCAACGGAGCCACTCGGCGATCCGGTCGAGCAGGTCCCCGAACCAGCCCGACCCGCCGCCGTCCCCGCCGTCGTCCGGGTCCTCGCCGCCGTCGCCGTCCTGCGCATCGACCAGCACCGTCGCGGTGCGGGCCGGCACGGTGACCTCGCCCGTCTGCGCCGCCCAGGCGGTCCCCCGCACCACGGGGTCCGCGCCCTCGGCGAGCACCGGGGAGAGGGCGTACTCGGCGCCCACCAGCTCGGGGACCTCGACCGTGACCTCCTCGTCGGAGGCGTTGATCACCACCAGCAGGCCGTCGAGGGCCGGGTCGACGTCCTCCCCCACGGTGTCGTCCACGTGCATGGTGACCACCCCGGGCAGGGCCTCGGGCCCGCTGGCGGGGAAGGTGACCTTCTCCTGGATGAGCTCGGCCTCCCCGAGGCGGAACAGCTCGGTCGAGAACCGCAGCCGCAGCAGGTCCTGGCTCATCGCGGCCGAGGCTTCGATGTGCTCGGGCTCGGGGACCAGGGCCGGGTCGGCCAGGAGCGGGCGCATGAACGGCCACTTGGCCTCGTTGTGGCTGGCCGGCGGCAGGCCACGGCCGAAGCCGTTCTCCTGGCCGCTGAGGTCGAGCAGGTTGAACCAGTCCCCCGAGTTGTAGCTGTCCCGGTCCAGGGACTTGCTGCGCAGCAGGTCCGTCCCCGCGTGCCAGAAGGAGGGCGTCTGGGCCAGGGCCGTCGTCGCGAGGGAGACGGTGTTCATCCGGACCCGGTCCTCCATGGACGTGTCCTGCGGGAGCTTGTACGCCAACGAGTCGAAGAGGGTCTCGTTGTCGTGCGCGTCGACGTAGGTCACGACCTCCTCGGGGGAGGTCGCGTAGCCGGCGGGCTGCCCGTTGTAGTCGAGCTCGGTGCCCGCCCGGACCTCGCCGTCGCTCGCGAGCAGCTCGTAGTCGCGCAGGTTGCCGGCCATGCCCAGGCGCACGAGGTCCGCCTGGTGCTGGGCCCGGGCGAGCTGCTCGGCCTCGGTGCCGTTGACCTCAGCACCGTTGGGGTCGGTCGCGGCCCCGCTGCCGAAGCCCTGCAGCCGCGGGTCCTCGTCGAAGGGCCCGCCACCGCGCACCGCGTCGCGCAGCCGGTCGCTGAAGGTCCCGATGCCGGTGCCGTCGAGCTGGCCCTGTGTGGCCTGGGTGAAGAGCCGGTTGTCGGCCACCTCCCCGAAGTTCCAGCCCTCGCCGTAGAGGTAGACCGCCGAGCCGTCGACGCCGTCGCGGCGCGTGGTCAGCTCGTCGAGGGCCTCGCGGACCGCGAGCATGGTGTCCCGCGAGTGATGACCCATGAGGTCGAAGCGGAAGCCGTCGACCTTGTAGTCCCGGGCCCAGGTGACCACCGAGTCGACCATGAGCTTCTCGGCCATGGCGTGCTCGGTCGCGACGTTCTCGCAGCAGGTCGAGGTCTCGACCTGACCGGTGGCGTCCAGCCGGTGGTAGTAGCCCGGGACCACCTTGTCGAGCACCGAGGTCTCGGCCTGGCCGCTCGCGTTGGTGTGGTTGAACACCTGGTCCAGGACCACCTGGAGGCCGTCGTCGTGCAGGGCGCCGACCATCGTCCGGAACTCGGCGACGCGCGCTCCGCCGTGCGGGTCGGTCGCGTAGGAGCCCTCGGGGGCCGTGAAGTGGAGCGGGTCGTACCCCCAGTTGAACCCGTCGCGGTCCCGGGTCGGCTCGATGCAGGCCTGCTGCTCCTCGGAGTCGGGGGCGAAGGACTCGAGGTCGCAGTCGGGCACGGCCTGGGCGCTGCGGTCCTCCTCGATGGTCGCGATGTCGAAGGTGGGCAGCAGGTGGACGGTGGTCAGCCCCGCGTCGGCGAGCTCGCGCAGGTGGGCGCGGCCGTCGCTGCCCTCCTCGGCGAAGGCCAGGTAGGTGCCGCGCACCGCCTCGGGCACGGTGTCGTCGTGGATCGAGAAGTCCCTGACGTGCAGCTCGTAGATCGTCTGGTCCACGGGCCGGACCACGGGCTGGTCCGTGCGCTCCCACTGCCGCGGCCGGTGGTCGCGGTCGTCGAGGTCGACCAGCACCGAGCGCTCGGAATTCACGGTCAGCGCGACCGAGTAGGGATCGGTCACCAGGTTGGTCTCGACCTGGCCCGTGGTCGGTGCGTAGACGGTCACCTCGTAGAGGTACTCGGCCCCCTCCCACTGCGGCCGCCCCCGGGTGGTCCAGGTGCCGTCGGACTGCCGGGTCATCTCGACCCGCTGCGGGTCCTCGCCCGCGCCACGCCCGCGGCTCGCCCCCCACACCAGCACGTCGACCTGGTGGGCGGTCGGGGCCCAGAGCGCCAGCGAGGGCCGCCGACCCTGCCACGTGGCACCGAGCTCACGGTCCTGCGCTGCCCCGTACAGGTCGTCCAGGACCCCCGGGACCTGCACACCCGTCGCGACCGTCAGGCCCGCGTCCACCTCGCCGGTCACGAAGGTCTGGCCCCGCAGGGCCTCGGCCACCTGCGGCTCGGACGGCGCCTCAGCGGCCTCGGTCCGCACCCGCAGCACCGCATGCTCCGCGAGGTGCGGGAAGCGGGCCGCGAGGTCCTCGTCGAGACCCGCGTCGTCAGGCTCGAGGGACCAGGACGTCGCCCCGTCCGGGAGCGCGAGGGTTCCGTCGGTCAGGGTGATCCCCCCGTCCCGTGCGTGGTGCAGGGCGTAGCTCGCCCCCTCGGCGACCATCTCGGCCGGCAGGACGACGACGTCACGGGCGAGCCACTGCGCGGCGTCCTCCCCCTCGCCGCCCAGCCCAGGGGCCTCGTCGCCGACCGTCAGCACATGGGTCTCGGGGTCGTAGCTGAAGGTGACCTCCTGGTCCTCGGCGACCGAGAAGCTGATGTTCTGGCCCCCTGGGACGCCGTCGACCCCGTACTCCTCGTCCCAGCTCATGCCGTGGGCGACCTTCGTCTCGTACTCCCCCGGCGGGAGGGCGTCGGTGGTGAAGGTGAAGGTGCCGTCCCCGTCGAGGTCGGTGAGCAGGGTGGCCAGGCAGTCGGGCTGCCAGTCCCCGGGGCAGCCGAGCTCCTCCTGGTGGCTGCCGGGCAGGGTCATCACCGGGTGGGTCGCGGTGGTGAAGAAGTACCGCGTGGCAGGGTCGAAGTAGAACTGCAGCGGGCCGCCGTCGTGGCTGTAGGTCACGTTGGCACCGCCGGGCTCACCGCCCGCCCCGAAGTTCACGTCCCAGCTCTCGTTCACGGCCACCTTGAACTCGTAGGTGCCCGCGGGCAGGTCGAAGCTCCCGGCCCACACGCCGTCGGCGCGCAGCTCGAGCTGGGCCTCGGCGCACGCCGGCTGCCAGTCGGCGGCGCACCCCATCTCGCTGTTGTGGTCACCGGGCACGGAGACCGCGTCGAAGGTCGGTGCGGGCTCCTCCTCGTCCTCCGGGGTGGTCGTGACCGCGTTGCCCACCGAGGCGTAGGTCGAGGCCGCGGTGCGGGTGCCCTCGGCGTCGACGGTGACCGCCCGGTACTCGACCAGGGTGCCCGCGGCCAGACCCGCACGGTCCAGGTCGTGGAAGACCCGCGGCTGGTCGGTCTCGGCGGTCCCGAGGGAGGTCCAGGCCGCGTCGCCGGCCACGCGGTAGGCGAAGGACGTCTCCTGGTAGCGGGCCTCGGCCACCGTGGCGCGCACCGGGACCATGCCGTCCAGCCCCGCGCCGGCCTCCGGGGCCGAGACGGTGCTGATGCCGTCCGAGGCCGCGACCTCGCGGTCGGCCACCAGGACGAGGGCGGACCGGGCGGGTACCTCGACCGTGAGGGCCCCGGTGTCGTCGGCCGCGGTCGTCGTCTCACCACCGAGCAGCGCCGTGTACTGCGCGCCGGGGGTCAGGGTGGTCAGCTCGGCGGTCGCCGGGGCGTTGCCGTTGTTGGTCACGACCAGGTGCTCGAGCTGCTCCTCGCGGTCCACCCGCGAGAAGGCGTACAGGCCGCCCTCGGCCAGCAGCTCGACCTGGGCGCCCTGGGACAGGGCCGGGTGGGCCTCGCGCAGGTCCGCCAGGGTCGCGATGTGCTCGTAGAGCGGGGCGTCGGTGTCGAAGCGGTCCACCGCCCCGGCCTGCTCGCCCGTGAGCAGCGCCTGCTCGGCGTACTCGGTCACCTCGGTCGCGAAGAGGCTCTGACGCGCGTCCTTGTCCCCGCCGCCCAGGTCGCCGTCCCCGATGAAGCCCTGCTCGTCGCCGTAGTAGACCACCGGCTGACCACGGGTCAGGTACATCAGCGAGTGGGCGAGCATCGATCGCTCGAGGGGCTGCTCACCTGTCCGCACGAAGTAGCCGATGCGCCCCATGTCGTGGTTGCCCAGGAAGGTCGGCAGCGCCGAGGCCGAGGTCGAGGGCGTCGTGTACATGTCGTCCCCCGCGAAGAGCCGCTGCAGGGTGCCCGCCTGGGAACCCGAGACGTACGCGCTCGTCGCCGACTGGTAGGTGAAGTCCAGCACCGAGCTCATGTCGGTGTTGCGCACGTACGGGGAGAGCAGGGCCGGGTCGGCGTCGTAGACCTCGCCGAACATGAAGAAGTCCTCGTTGCCCTGGGCGTGGGCGTAGTCGAGGACCTCGGTGGTCCACTCGTCCCAGAACTCGGGGTTGACGTGCTTGACCGTGTCGATGCGGAAGCCGTCGATGCCGAGGTCGACCCAGTCCTGGTACACGTCCACGAAGCCCTCGACGACGGTCGGGTGCTCGGTCATGAGGTCGTCCAGCCCGATGAAGTCGCCGAAGGTCACCGACTCCCCGCTCCAGGTCGAGTCCCCACGGTTGTGGTACAGCGTCACGTCGTTGAGCCACTCGGGCACCAGCGTGCCGGCATCCTCCTCGGCGACCACCGGGGTGTACGGGAAGGAGGTCGCGGGGTCCATCTCGGGGAACTCCCCGGTGCCCGCGTAGTCCCCCGGGTCGAAGGCGTTGCCCTCGGCGTCCAGGTAGGGGCTGGTGGCCTGGTCGATGTAGGTGTACTCGCCCTCGGCGTAGTCGATGATGTCGGCCGTGTGGTTGGTGATGATGTCGAAGTAGACCTTGATGCCGCGGTCGTGGGCGTCGGCGATGAGCTGCTCGAGCTCGGCGTTGGTGCCCAGGTGCGGGTCGATCTGCGTGAAGTCGGTGATCCAGTACCCGTGGTAGCCGGCCGAGGCGTCCTCGCCCTCGCCCTGCACCGGGCGGTTCTTGAAGGACGGGGTCAGCCAGATCGCCGAGGTGCCCAGCCCCTCGATGTAGTCGAGGTTCTCGATCAGCCCTGCCAGGTCACCACCGTGGTAGAAGCCCTTGTCGCTCGGGTCCAGACCGTGGTCGAGGCGGTCGCCGTCGATGTCCGCGGTGTCGTTGGACTCGTCGCCGTTGGCGAAGCGGTCGGTCAGGACGAAGTAGAAGCGCTCCTCGCTCCCCGGCTGGCGCACGGGGGCTGCCACGAGGTCGGCGTCCTGCTCGGTGTAGCCCTCCTCGAGGCCGAGCGGGGCCAGGCCGAGCCGCTTGGTGGTGTCGTCGAAGGTGAAGCGCAGGGTGGTCTCGCCCGCGATGGTGAGCGGGATGTTGTCCGCGCCGCCGTCCAGGCCGTAGGCCTCGTCCCAGCCCCCGTCGAGGGCGGCCTTGTACTCGTAGGTGCCCGCCGGCAGCGTCAGGTCGGCCGCGTAGAGGCCCTCGGTGCCGGTGGGCTCGAGCAGGGTCTCGGCGCAGTCGGGGGCCCAGTCGGCCGGGCAGCCCAGCTCGTCCTGGAGATCCCCGACCAGGGTGACCGTGCGGTCGGCCGCCTGGGCCGGGCTCGCGAGCGGGCCCGTCACGGCGACCGCTCCGGTCATCGCGACGGCCAGCGTGGCCAGGGTCGCGGTGGCTGCACGCGTGCGCGTCAGTCTCGACATCAGGGACTCCCTCGTCACCGATCTTCACCCGGGTGAAAGCCGCGGGCCGTCACGGACTGTAACGGCTTGCAGCAACTCTCAGCAATGGGATGACTTGGTGAGCGTGAACATCCGCGCCCGGCAGCCTCGTCGAGAGGCGCGTCGACGGGGCGCCGTCTACGCGGAGGAGCCCCGCAGCTCCTCGGCTCGTCGGTCGAGGACCTCGGCGGGCAGGTCGAGCTCGAGGAGCTTCTCCCGGCTCGTGGCACCCCGCAGCAGCCTCACCTGACGCGGACGCAGCCCGAAGGCCTCCGCGACCGCGACCAGGACAGCCTCGGTCGCGGCGCCGTCGACCGCCCGGGCGGTGACCGCGACGGTCAAGGCGCCCCCGCGGGTCCCACCCACCCGCGTGCGCGAGGCGCCGGGACGGACGCGGACGGC